>JAIBAQ010000154.1 GCA_019695095.1 Candidatus Hydrogenedentota bacterium | reverse complement strand
TTCTTGCCGTCCGAACCACCATCGCCCTTCCGCAAAGTGGACATGTGGGCCCTTGTATTACTGCAGGCTCATCAGTCTGATTCAAACGCAATTCCGCCACGCGCGCAGCCGCGAGACGCTCAGTGTACCCACCCTCCTGGATGAACTGCCTCTCAAGACCAGCGATTTGCCGGTCGAGGAGGTAGTTGGTCTGGTGAATTAGGCAGATAATTGCATTGGCCACGATCGACGGATCATTGTGTTGAAGCCATGGCGCGTACTTGGCTGCGTCGACCGGAAAAGTCCGATTGATTGAGTCCGGCAGTTCCGCCTTACTCGACATTCCCACTGCCCTGACTTCTCGTGCGCGGGGGTGCTCTTTTGTCCACGGTTCATGCCCACGTTGGCGTAGGAAGTCCTCATAATCCAGCAAGAGTTCATCGAGGCTGGCCCGAGCCACATTAACGAGGCGGAGTTCCGTCTGACTGGATACCGCTGAGGCCCGGCTGCCTTCTGCAATGTTCTGGCGGCCGCTGCGTGCGGCCTGAACCATTTGGTCGACAGTGCGCGAACGCTTGTCAATGAATCGCTCGCAAAAGTTGACTGTGGCGTCGTAGACTATGGTTGCCACTTGAAATGAACGTAGGTTTCTATAGCCTCCGCTTGGGCGCAGTCTCTTAGACTCGCTGCTACTGCTCATGGGACTGTATTCCGTGGCGCTTAATTAGGTATACGGAACAGAATAGACGACCGGAGTAGACGATTTCACTCAAGGGAAGTGCGCATATCATAGGACCGATCCGTCGGATCCGACCGATCCGTCCTATGACCTGTCAAGGGTACCACCCCCGGTTCGTGTCTCATTCTCCCCGTATTCTCTTGCCCACCTCCTGCAAGGTAACCACATCGATATCCCTGAGCTTGCCCTCGTAGTTGGGGCCGACATCCAGCGAGAAGATGTTTCCGTATTTCACGGCTTCGTTGTAGTCTCCAACTATCCTCTCAGACGGAATGCACAGGGCGTCGTGTTTGGGTAGCGAGTAGAACCAGTCTGCGCCACCTTCGTGTTTGGGAAGAATCGGATACGTGAACTCCGCCAGCAAGTACCCTTGATAGCTTGCTTCCCCCTCCTTGTTGTACTTGGAAGCGCCAGAATCACCCAAGGGACCGGCTTTCCCCATCTCTCGAAGGGCAAGGTCACCCGCCGGTTCCCCATGATTGGAGCCGACAAGACACGCAGGCTGAAACTGATGAACCCAGTCCGCCGTTTCTTTGTGTCCCAGCCCCCCGGTGCCCTGAGCGTGATCCATCCAGAAAAACGCGATGGGACCGTATTCCGTCACCAATTCCTTGAGTTGCGCTTTCTTGACCTCGGCATTGTCGCTAGAGGCCCACACCTCATCACCCCACTTCGGACTCCCCGGCACCATACCGTCTTGCGGCACGTCTTTGAGCCAGGTCCAATCGCCTTCAGAGAAGTACAACGCCAGCTCCAGTCCATATTTGTCGCACGACTTGCGCAGTTCCGCCAGCACGTCCCGTTTTAACGGGCTATTGGTCACTTTGAAGGCTGTCGTCTTCGTATCCCAAAGGCAGAATCCATCGTGGTGTTTCGTCAAGAACAGGATGTACCCCATCCCTGCGTCCTTCGCCACTCTGCACCATTGGTCCGTGTCACAACCTGTCGCTTTGAAAAACTCGGGGTCTGAAACGCCGCGCGTCCACTCGTAACCCGAGAACGTACTTAACGACCAGCAGATGAACATGCCGAAATGAAGGTTGCCAAGTTCCTTTGCCGCAGACTTAAGGTCTGCCGAAGGCTCACCCGCCTGAACCTCGGTCGTGGAAACCGTCAGGACTAACAACAATAACGTTGCCATGACTGAACAGAATGGCCTCATAGTCAATCCCCCTATACGCCGAATCGACGACACACCTGATAGAAGACGTCTTCGACCTCGCACGGTTCTTTGGGCACCGTCACAGAGAAGGCTAATCCTTCGGGCTTCAACTCATCACATAACGTGAGAACTTCATTCGCCGGCGCGAAGATAAGCACCGACTTTCCCTTTGCCTGTATCTTCTTGAACATGTCCACCCACGGCAATGCCGATGGCGTCCCTTCGCCGGGGGTGAACTGGATCGCTTTGATATCCGGCACTTCAAGCAACGCGTCAATATGCCGTGCCGCGCCGCTCCCGTCGAGATGAAACACGGCCCTACCAACCGTAGCCGCCTGCCGCGCAATATCTGGCAGGCACACCGAATTGAACACTTCCGGACTGATCAGGTAATTGAAGTCGCAGGCGGGCACCATGTAAGGCCGGTTGGACCACAGGCACAACCAGTGAAACAATCCCGCCCCCGCCTGCATTGCTCGCCGATACAGTCCCGTGAACGCTTCCCTCCATGCAGGATAAATGGCGTCGATTTGATCGCGAATGAAATCCGGCTGCATCATCACATCGACGCACAGGTTTTCTGGTCCGCGCAGGTTCAGCAAGACATCCGCCGATCCGCCCAAGTCTGGCGTACACACGATGTAGTTGCCGCGCGCGTCCTCCGCCACGAGATCCGTCAGCTCCCGCAGTAACTTCCACCAAGGGTTATCGTCACGCAAAATCCAATCGGGTGCGTTGCTCCAATCGTCATTGATGAACGCATGCGTCCAACCTGTATCGGCGCCAAACTCAAGACTCCCGCCCAACATGGGCCCAAGCAACACCGGACCAAAATCGGCCCGGACATTGGGGATCGCGTCGCCCACATACCGTATCTGAGCCATATCCGCGCGCTTCGCTTCGAGCCATGCCAACGGGCTCTGGAGCAACTCCAACCGGCGAGTAATCGGCCGCGATGGGTTTCCGTTGTAGCTGGCAATAAAAACCGGCCGGTCAATGCAGTCTTGGTGCCACCAGGCCTCCAAACGATGAGCGATCTTGGGAAAAGTTGGACAACTCGCCAAGGGCTTTGCCGCTATCTGTGTGAGAATCTGCGTCCAATTGCCCAATTCCTCGATTTCGCTTACGGCGGGTGTGGTTGCCACGCGGTTCATGATTCAGCGGTGCTCCTTTGAAAACAAAAACTCCCCTGCGCGAGTTTACATCATGCCTGGAGAAACCGGTAGCGCCATTGTCTGTATTACGTTCGCACCCAACTCCAGCCACCCGAGACGTTCTGATTCAAGCAGCACGAAGCAAGGCCCACGCCCTCTTAGTTAAATATGATAAAATCACGTATTGCCAGCAGTTATTTCCACTTTCCCTATAAGCGCGCTCATGCTATCATGCTTTTATTGATGCAGGGCCAGATATGCGGACTCGACTTTCTGCGACTGCTCGGTAGTCACACGAAGCGGAAGCGCAAGTCGACTCGCTGCGGCAGGTGGAAGTTTGTCCAGGCCGAAACATAGCACGCCGTCCTTCCGCTACTTTGCGGCGCTTACCATTCTTTGGGTGGCAACTCACGAAGCCGCTTACAACGCCCACGCTGGCCTGTCCGTATCATTCGCCAGTCTTGCGCCTCACGCGGCGGTAAGCGTGGCAGACTCCTCCGAAACCGGTGGCCATACTTCCCAAGTCACGTGGGGGACCTCGCACATATTGGCCGCGGCTACCGTCGCGTGCTTAGCAGCGTTCCTCATTGGTTACGCCTCTGCATCAATGCGTCTCCGTCACCGCTCCAGTCCAGACGGAGAGAATTCACGTAGCGCCGAAGAGCGACCAGCAAGAACCGGCAATTGGGAAGTAGAAATATCCCCGCTCAGTCGAGAGAACGACAATTCGCTCGCAAGACATGAGGAACGACTCCGCCTGGCGCTGGCGTCAGCGAATCAAGGTCTCTTCGATGTCGATCTCCGTGAGAAGAGAGCCATCGTGTCCTCGGAATACGCCACCATGCTGGGGTACGACCCGGAAACATTCCGCGAATCACACGCGGATTGGATTGATCGACTACACCCCGACGACCGCGAACATACGATGGGTGTATTCAACGCCTGCATTCGCGGGGATACCCCTGTTTACTGCACCGAATACCGGCAACTCACAAAGAATGGCGAGTGGCGATGGATTTTATCGCAGGGAAAGATCGTTGAACGCGATTCCCATGGAAACCCCACCAGAATGCTTGGCACGCATACGGATATCACCGATCGAAAGAACATGGAAGAGGAGTTGCTGCGTGCCAATCTCGTGGTCGAGAACAGCCCTGTTGTCGTGTTCCGTTGGAAAGCGGAGCCGGGGTGGCCAGTTGACTACGTCTCCAAAAACGTCACCCAGTTCGGATACACGCAAAAAGAGTTGATGACCGGCGAAATTCCCTTTGTAGAACTCATTCACCCTGATGATATTGCCCGCATTGCAGAAGAAGTCCGAGTCCAATCATCACAAGGAATCAATCATTTCCAACAGAAGTACCGAATCGTAACTAAGGACGGTTCTGTTCGCTGGGTGGACGACCGGACAATCGCCGAGCGGGAAAAAGATGGCGGTATCAATCACTACCAAGGCATTGTCCTGGACATCACCGAACAGAAGCAAGCGGAAGACGCGCTTCTCGCTTCGGAGGCATTTCTTAACAGCATCATCGAGAACAGCCCCTATTCTTTGTGGGTTGCCGACGAAAAAGGCACATGCCTCAGAACAAATCAAGTCCTGCGGAATGTTCTTCGCGTCACCGATGATGACATTGTCGGAAAATACAACGTATTCCAAGATAAGCAAGTCGAAGAACAGGGACATATGCCCCTGGTAAGAAGGGTTTTCGAGCAAGGAGAATCCGTTTTCTTCTCGATGACCTACGACAGCTCCAATCTTCAGCAAGGAGAAGGCAGACAAAGCGCGAAAGTCATTGTAGACATCACCATGTCACCCGTCCTTGACGCGCAGAATCGAGTCGTTAACGCAGTGATCCAGCACATTGATGTGACGGATCAAAGGAGGGTCACCGAAGAGATTCGGCGCTTAAACGAAGACCTCGAGGGACGCGTCGCGGAAAGAACCGCACAGTTGGAAATGGCCAACGCGGAGTTGGAGTCTTTTGCCTATTCGGTCTCGCACGACCTGCGTGCGCCAATACGCGCCATAGACGGGTACACGCGCATCTTGCTTGAAGACCATGGAGAAGCGCTCGACGAGGAGGGGAAGCGCGTATGTTCGGTCATATGCGAGAGCACAGGGCGTATGGGCCAACTCATCGACAACCTTCTGGACTTTTCGCGCCTCAGCCGGATCGAGATGAGCAACAAGTCCATTGATATGTACGCGGAAGCTCTGGCAGTAGCCAATGAATTGTCCGCGCTGGAGAAGAAGAACGGCCTTGTCATTCAGGTGGACACCCTTCCCCCGGCCAGTGGCGACCCGGCGATGTTCAGGCAGGTATGGATGAACTTGATATCGAACGCCATCAAGTTTTCGTCCAAGAGAGAGCACAGCATCGTGAAAGTTGGGTTCCGTGAAGAGGATCAGGAGAAGATCTATTTCGTGTCGGACAACGGGGCAGGTTTCGACATGCAATTCGCGGACAAGCTGTTCTGCGTGTTTCAACGGCTCCACAGCGAACGAGAATTTGCGGGTACAGGCGTAGGCTTGGCAATTACACAGCGAATCGTGCAGAGGCATGGCGGACGAGTCTGGGCCGAAGGCAAGCTGGATGAAGGTGCGACATTCTTCTTCGCGCTGCCCCGAAGGAGTGATTCGTCGTGAAGTACGATTCCTCTGCGGAAATCCTGCTGGTTGAGGATAACTTGACGGACGCCGAACTTATTGTTCGCGCTCTCCACAGGCACAAGCTGGACCAACGGGTGTTCATCGTCAAAGATGGCGAGGAGGCTCTGGACTACCTTCTGCAACGAGGAAGATACGCCGGCGCGCAAGAATTCCATCTGCCCAAAGTTGTCTTCCTCGACCTTAAGCTGCCGAAGATCACGGGACTTCAAGTGCTTCAAGCAGTGAGAGAAGACGAACGAACCCAGTGCATTCCGGTCGTTATGTTGACATCATCTCGCGAACTCACGGACGTGCGTACCGCGTATGCCTACGGCGCAAACAGCTATGTCGTAAAACCCATAGACTTCGCAGCTTTTGCCGATACGGTTGCGCAGTTGGGTCTTTACTGGTTACAGGTGAATGAAGGTTCGAGACTGCAGTAAGAGACGATTGATTCTCATGCGATAAGGATTGACTTCATGGAGTCGCAGACCCGCATTCTTCAGGTTGAGGATCTCGCTACAGACGCGGAGCTGGCGCGACGCGAGATCCTAAAGTCACTGAAGGGTTGTACGTTCTTTCGAGTGGAAGAGCGTGATGAAATGCTGGGAGCGCTTGAGGACTTCAAGCCGGACATCATTATTGCCGACTATCGCATGCCCCGATTCGATGGGATGTCGGCCCTGAATCTCGCCCTGGAACATGTGCCCGACACGCCCGTAATCATCCTTACCACGGCCATGAACGAAGATATTGCCGTGGAATGTATGAAAGCGGGCGCGACTGACTACGTCATCAAGGAACACATCAAACGTCTCGGTCAAGCCGTATTGCACGCGCTGGAGCAGAAAGAGATTCGGCTTCATCGCCGGTACGCGTTAGAGGCGCTGAGGAGGAACGAGGAACATCTTCGCACCCTTTATGAAAATGTGCCTATCGGGCTCTGCCGCGTTTCCCTAGACGGCAGGATACTCATGGCAAATCCAACGGCTGTACATATGTTGAACTACGCGACCCAGGACTTGCCAGGAAACACGCCACCGGAAGCTGAGTTGTTGGCCCCAACATATCTTCGCGACGAATTCCGTGAGAAGGTCGGCAAGGAAGGCGTAGTAACAGGTATAGAGAGTGCCTGGACGCGTCGGGACGGAGCCACCATTTACGTCCGGGAAAGCGCCACGCTGGTTTGCGATGCGCTTGGCGACCCCCGGTATTACGACGGAATAATTGAGGACGTCACCGACCAAAAACTCGCCGAGGCGGCTTTACAGGAAAGCCAGGAGAGGCTCGCGGAGTTGGCTGACAATGTCGACTCGGTACTAATTGTTCTAGAAATCAAGTCGGACCGCTCCTACCTCAGCTACCTGAGCGCCGCCTTTGATAGAGTATGGGACCGGCCAAGGGAAGAAGTCTTCAATGAACCCTTCTCATGGTTGGATACCATCCACCCCGACGACCGAAACAGGGTGAAGGCGGCGGTGGTTGAATCGTTGTCTTCTTCCGGAGCACGAAGTGAACTGGAGTACCGCATCATACGCCCCGACGGCTCAGTTCGCTGGATTCGGCATAGAGTCTATCCTTTGTATTCCGAGCAGGCTCATGCCATGCGGATAGTTGGCGTGGCCGACGACATCACTGAACGGAAGAACGCGGAAGCGGACCGCGAAGTCCTGGAAGCGCAGTTGCGTCAAGCACAGAAGTTGGAATCCGTGGGCCGACTGGCCGGCGGCGTAGCCCATGATTTCAACAACATGCTCACCGTTATCCTGGGATACGTCGATCTGATCAAGGCAGACACCCCCAATGACCACCCATTCATGGAAGGCATGCTGGAAATCGAGAAGGCGGCACGTCGCGCCAAAGATACAACCAAACAACTTCTCGCTTTCTCGCGAAAACAAGTCATCGTGCCTCAGCCGATCAATCTGAGCGCGCACATCTCCGACACTCAGCGAACCCTCGCAAGGCTTATTGGGGAAGACGTGTCCCTTGAGTTTTCTCCTGCCGCTGAAATCTGGAGTATTTCCTTTGACCCTTCGCAGCTCGACCAGATTCTCATGAACCTGGTTGTAAACGCGAGAGACGCCATGCCAGACGGGGGAAACATTAGGATTGAAACGAGAAACGTCTCCTTTGAGACTCTCGCAGAACACTCACAGGCAGGCCTCCTCAAAGGGGACTTCGTTCTGCTAATTATCTCCGACGACGGAACAGGAATGGACGCCGAGACGCTCGCGCACATCTTCGAGCCCTTCTACACGACGAAGGAGGTCGGTAAAGGTACAGGCCTTGGACTGGCCACAGTCTACGGAATTGTTGAACAGAGTGGTGGTTTCATTGACGTGGACAGCGCACCCGGCCACGGGACTTCGTTCAAGATCTATGTTCCCAGGCTTCAAGAATCTCCAACACCCAAGTCCATTCCAACCGTATCGCCCGCGACTCCTCGAAGTGGGACAATCCTTCTAGTCGAGGATGATCAGATGGTGCGAAAAATGACGCAGTCCATGTTGACAGCGTTGGGGTATACGGTTGTCGCCGCAGAATCGCCGCCGCAGGCTATTGCGATGTGCGAGGGCAGCGCCACGCGCTACGACTTGCTGCTAACCGACGTCGTTATGCCTGAGATGAGCGGCCTTGAGCTTAGGGACAGACTGATTGAAATCTACCCGGATTTGAAAATCGTGTTCATGTCGGGTTACAGCGGTTCGTCTGACTCCATTATCCGGCGTGGAGCAATGGATAGATCAGTCCAATTCCTCCAAAAGCCGTTCTCTGTAAACGATTTAGCTGTCCGTCTCGAACAGGCATTGTCCGAGAAAGTGCACAGTAGTAGGCTCTAGCTCAGCCGAGAACTCTCTTTCCTCTCGTGCTCAAGACCAGCAACGCCGGACTCGCCACGCCCCACCAAGTGTCACGCGACCAATTTTCCCCTTGACTTTTATCCATCCTTTGTGATACAAGTCCGCAACCTCTGTCTTGAGGATGAAACTCAAGGGGAAAATACACCTGGATTGAGAGGAGGTGAAAAGCATGCATTTGTGCGCGTTGTGCAATGAAGCAATCGAACCCGTTCAGATTCAGTTCGGTGAAGTGAAGAAGCTCGCTGGCGAGTATTGGCATCTCGATTGTTACGCAGAGTACTTCGAGGAAGCCCTGGAGGAAGTATAACCAGGAAACATGACCGGGCTTTACGCCATGTGCGGAATTCAAACAGCCGCCAGGCGTTTTTTTTTGCCCGCACTGCGATCTGCCAATAAATCGTGAATATATTATCTTTCTAATAAAACAGCATTTTAATATATCAAGCCGTCGGGTACTCTCGAGACCAATTTCTGATTGTGCAGCCGATTCGTGTTATACTCCTGACTTAGCGAAACATCGGTTACGGGATTTGCTCGTACCTAACGAGATAACGGAAGGTGAACCATCGCATGTCGGTATCTCACGCTGAACCGAGAAACCGCACCGCGTTTGATTATGCATTGCCATTCGAACGACGCATTGCCGAGCTCCACGCGCGCTTGGCAGGAGTGTCCGCGCCCGCCGAGAAGAACCGGCTACTACGCGAACTCGATCGGGAACAAAAGAAGGCGCATGCAAATCTAACGGCGTGGCAACGTGTTCAATTGGCCCGGCACCCCCTTCGCCCGCGCATGCTCGACTATGTCAAGCGGCTCTTTGAGGACTTCGTAGAGCTTCACGGCGACCGCCTTTCGGGCGACGATCCGGCCATGGTTGGGGGAATTGCGCGTTTTAATGGCCGTTCATTGGTCGTCGTTGGCCAGCAGAAGGGAAGCTCTACAGACGAGCGCATCACGCGTAATTACGGGATGTCTCACCCCGAAGGTTATCGAAAGGCCCTCCGTCTCTTTGAAATGGCGGAGCGTTTGAAGCTCCCCGTAGTGAGTTTTGTCGACACCCCTGCTGCACACCCCGGCATTGAGGCCGAACGCGGCGGACAAGGGCCGGCAATTGCGCGGAACCTCCTTGAGCTAATGGGGATACGAACTTCCGTATTCTGCGTAGTCCTTGGTGAAGGAGGCAGCGGTGGAGCCCTGGCAATTGCCATCGGCGACAGAATCGCTATGTTCGAGAGTGCCATCTATGTTGTCTGTCCGCCGGAACGATGTGCGGAAATCCTGTGGCGTGACGTCGATAAGAAGGAACTTGCAGCATCTGTCATGCGCGTAACCGCAAACGACTTGCTGGACCTGGGGGTTATCGACGTCGTGTTGCCCGAACCTGGCGGTGGCGCTCATTGGAATCCCGATGGCGCTGCGGAGGTATTGGCCAAGGAATTGGAACTTTTCCTGCGCGCATCGGATGAAGGTAAATGGTCACCTGAGTTGCGCCGGGAACGCTTCCGGCGTATGGGGGTCTGGAAAGAAGTGGAGTGAATGGACGCGCTGGAAAAGCGTGGAAATGATGTCTGGGTGCATGTACGCGTGCAGCCCAAAGCATCCCGAAATTCCATTCATCTTGCAGAGAGTCGCATCAGAGTTGCACTGACGGCCCCGCCCGTGGACGGTGCGGCGAACGACGCGCTCGTTGCGTTTCTTGCGAAGACTTTCGGGTTACCCCGAAGGTCCGTTGCTCTGGTCCAAGGCGAAAAGTCCCGGGACAAGATCGTGCGGATAATGGACACGGAAGTTGACCATATTGCCGGTATTCTGAGCGATACTTTGCACAAATGAGCAATGAGTAGTCTTTAGTTCGCTGGTAGCCTGGGTATTCCTGACTTGTAAAGTGTAAATGAGGTAAGAATTGTCGGGGCACTCAACTCGTGACGGCTGGGATGCGTGTACCGTTTGCTTTGCTCCTCCGCGTGACGTTGAATTGGATACCACAACAGCATTAGGCTATGACCTCTCTTGTAGTATTGCGAATCAAGACCGCTTAGAACAATTGAATGAGAGTATGACATTCGTCCGCCCCGTAGAGATGGAGGGACATACGATAGGCCTCGTCGAAGACAATCGGCCTGCCGGGCACTCCATGTCGCGGGCGTCGGAGATGAAAATACCGCGACTATTCCCGAAGTGCACCAAGGTATTGGTCGCTTGCGGTGAAGCGGTCGGCGGCGGACCCTTCGTGGCCGAAGACAGCTACGTAGTGGTGGCGGATCACGTCAACGCATTGGGAGACAATCCGTTAATAGGAAGAAGTGGTTGTTTTCCTGACATGAGCGATCCCTATCCGCAATGGCTAAGGGACGTGGCACTGGAAGCCGCCGCGAATTGCGGAGTAGCCGTGCGGGAAAGCACGTTGGTCGCATGTCCGGACCCGATGCATCCTCCAGCATGGTCTGGAGCATTGAATACGTGCGTGTTTGGCTCTGGGGTCGTAGAAATGACCCTTTTGGCATCCGGTGAATCGGTCCCAACATTGGGACTTCTGGCGGTGAAGCCATTTGAGAGCGCGGCGTGCGGCAACGGCCATAGCGGTCGCCTTACGGCGCTTGCGCGGTTTGGCCTGGATTGTGCGCTGAGAATTTCGAAGAAGTTGAATCATGTGAAGTAAAGGGAGTTTCGTTTCCAGTTATTGCAATCATAATCGCAGTCGCTATTTATACTTATTCATAAGGAGCATCAGATGGGCAACAGAATCATAGCGGTCTTTTTCATTATAGCTTGTACGGTTATGGGCGCCCTTTGGGCCTATTACGTCATCAATGGTTTTGAAGCCACCGTACCCAGTGATGGGGTCACGGCTAGGAACATAACCTCCGAAAAGCCGCTGCCCGAAGGTTCATATGCGGCAGTCTGGGTAATCGCGGGAGGAGTCTCGGGCGCCGCTTTGGCCGGCGCTATCCTATTCTCCTTATCATTTATCACCCAAGAGATGTTTGAGCGCATCTTCCCCGCCTTCGTTGCCATTGTCCTGGCCATGACGATGGGCTATGCGCTGGCGCGGTATGTACTTATCTGGTGGCAAACGGACGATAGAACGCTTCAGATATTTCTCACCTCTTCTTTCATGCTCGTGTTTGGTTTCGCCGGTATTTCATTAGGGCTATCGCGGGCGGCTCGTTGGGAATCGCTCCTCATGCAGGCGGTCCACCACCGTCAGTTCGAAGGGGCCAACATCAAAATCGTGGACACGAGCGTCATCATCGACGGCCGCATCGCCGATGTATGCAAGACCGGCTTTGTCGAAGGCACCCTGATCATTCCTCGGTTTGTCCTGCGTGAGCTCCAGAACATCGCCGATTCTCCCGACGTGTTGCGCCGCATGCGTGGACGCCGCGGCCTGGATATTCTCAAGCAGCTCCAGCAGCCCGACAGCAAAGTTAAGATCGAAGTCGTTGAGGATGACCCTCAGGACGTACATGAAGTAGACGGTAAGCTGGTTGCCCTGGCTCGGACGTTTGGCGGGAAGATCCTCACCAACGATCTCAATTTGAATAAAGTGGCCCAAATCGAAGGCGTAGAGGTACTTAACCTGAACGACCTCGCGAATGCGCTTAAACCTGCTGTCTTGCCCGACGAGCAAATGCACGTGAAGATCGTCAAGGAGGGCAAGGAAGCGACCCAGGGCGTCGGGTATTTGGACGATGGAACTATGGTTGTTGTCGACGGCGGCAAAGAGTACGTGGGCAAAGAAGTCTCCGTACTTGTGACCAGCGTGCTTCAGACAACCGCAGGGCGGATGATCTTTACCAAACTGCATAGCGTCATCGCCTAACAAAGGGCATGTGAACCGTGCCACGCACCCAACTGCTAATCCCTGCCGCGGGAATGGGCCTTCGCCTCGGCTGCGACGGCCCCAAAGCCTTGATTGATGTTGCGGGTAAGCCCCTACTTGTACGAACCTTGGAGCGTTTCCAACCCCTTAACCTGCTCTCTGGGACTGTTGTCATCGTACCTGCGGGATTCGAAGCCGCGTTTGAGGCAGCGCTTGAAAAAGCCTTTCCCCGGGTGCCGATCAGCCTGGTAACGGGTGGCGCGGAACGCCAAATTTCGGTTTCCAATGGCCTCAACGCGCTCGGAACGGATACGGAAATCGTCGCTATCCACGATGCCGCTCGGCCCTTCGTATCGACGGAGTCGGTCGCGGAGTCCATTGAGGCAGCCGACCAATTTGGGGCCGCCACGGTTGCGGTTCCCAGCATTGACACCATCTTAGTGGGTGACGCGGATTCGTTCCTCATCGACACACCCGATCGCGCCCGGCTTTGGGCTTGCCAGACCCCGCAGACGTTTCGAGTATCGGTAATCCGCGAAGCCCACGCGGCCGCGAAGCAAGCCGACTACTTGGGTACAGATGACGCCACGCTTGTGCAACGGACGGGCCACACGGTAAAACTGGTGCGGGGAACTCCCCTGAATTTCAAGGTCACGACCCCCGAAGACCTCGCGCTGGCGCGCTGTGTCGTGGAGAAAGGACTGGCATGATTCGCATTGGAACCGGGTACGACCTGCATAGGCTCGTCGAAGGACGCCCGCTCATCCTCGGTGGCGTCACCATACCCTTCGAAAAGGGCCTTTCCGGACATTCCGATGCGGACGTGTTGGCGCATGCCATCACCGACGCGCTGCTGGGTGCGGCTGCCTTAGGCAACATCGGCCAGCACTTCCCCGATACCGACCCAAAATACAAAGACGCGGACAGCATCTTTCTGCTGAAGGAAGTCGTGGCGATGGTGCGACGAGAAGGGTATCGGCCCGTCAATGTAGACAGCACGGTGGTTGCCCAGCTTCCCAAGCTCAACCCTCACATCGACCGAATCCGTGCGTCATTAAGCGCAGCTTTGAGTTTGGACACGCCGTTCGTCTCAGTCAAAGCCAAGACGAATGAACACGTCGGGCCCGAAGGCCGTGGCGAAGCCATCAGCGCGCAGGCCGTAGTATTGATTCAGTTGGTGTAGCGTTCAGGGTTAGTCGAGTTTGTCCGATAGATTCACGGGGGCTTTGGTTCTCTACATTCGTGTGCAGGGAAGCGACAGAAGGCACATCTCTTTCCGAACGTGGAGCAGCACACATGCCGCAGACTTACAGATATCGAAAGCACGTGCGATGGGTTCTGTATAAGCTGCCATTTGCCGCGGGACTGCTATTTGCATTCAAGGCCGTGTTACTTGTATCCCTTCCTGTCTCGCCGAACGCGCCTTCAGACGCTTTGATGGGCGCGATCATATATGCGGCAGGAGCCTTCGTAATGCTCATTTATGCCGCAATTGGGTATTTCCGCTACGGATATGAAGGTTCTTGTTTTACCTTGTACGAGAACGAGTTAGTCTGGACGAATGGGGAAGATTTCAAGTATCTTCGCTACAATGACATAGATCGAATAGACAGCCAGAGAAAGCGACTCGGACGTAGCCGCGTGAGAATCATCACGAGTGACAACGCAGTTCAACTCTCGACGATCATCGAAAATGCCGGGGAGCTTATCCTGGACCTGAAGCGCGAACTGGATAAGCGCGGCCTCCAGCACCGCTATGACCAAGAAGAGCTGCTTTCCTTCCTGAAAGATGCGGCAATCTTCGACCAGAACTGGGAACGACTACCCGAGAATTTCTTGCGATTCATGGCGCTGGCGATCCTGTGGTCACTAACAGGCTTTGTGGTCGCGGTAACTGCGGGGGGTGGCACGGCGGGCGGCATAATCGCAGCGGTCATAAGCTTCTTCTTTGCGTTGGTTCCTCAATATGTTACGGATCGCGATTGCACTAGACGGATCAGTTACGAGGCGAATCTAGACGAATTCACGTGTCCGGCTCGAGACAAAGAATGGGAAAAGCGCACGTTCAAAAAGGCTCTCCTGTTGACCGCTTTGATCTATGCGTGCATATACGCTGCCCTGATTCTGGCGGCTCACACATTGGGCTAGGAATACGTGACGACCTCAACCTCGAATAGACTTTCTTCCGCGCTCGTGGTTTCGCAAGGATCAAGTCAGTGAA
>JAIBAQ010000153.1 GCA_019695095.1 Candidatus Hydrogenedentota bacterium | reverse complement strand
TGACGACGGGCGATATGTGGACGCATTGCGCCGGACGAGAAGTCCCATCTACAGCAAGCTGTGTGGACAAACAGGTGGATAACTCAAAAGAAAGCCCTTGACGTGAACCATAAAATGTCTTCGGTCGTAAGAGTGGCGCGGTCGGGAGACCGCGCCACAGCGAGAGCGGGAGAGCACGGACCAGAACGGACCAGAACGGACGAGCAAGGAGGCCCAAAGTACGAGCAAGGACGGCAGTTAGTTCGAGACATGTGCCGTGGGTGCAGGGCGGCCAGAGGCTAAATCTCGTCTTTCACCAAGCGGAATCCGACATTGTTGCTGCTGTAAACGGGAAGCTCGGAGTTGCGGGCGGAGGCGCGGCAGCTACTAGCGCTGCTCCATGAACCGCCGCGAATGACGCGGGTCGTCCCAGTTGGGTTTTCCCACGCGGATCCGTCGGCGGGCGCGCCGGTGTAGTCTTCGTGGTACCAGTCTTGGACCCATTCCCAGACGTTGCCGGAGGTGTCGTAGAGGTTCCAGCCGTTGGGCCGTTTCCCGCCTACGTCATTGGTTTGTACGCCCTCGTTGTCGGAATACCATGCGTAGTCGTCAATACGCGTGTAAAAAGGGTCCTCTCCCCAGTAGAAGCGGGTAACGGTCCGGGCGCGACAGGCGTACTCCCATTCGGCTTCGGACGGAAGGCGAAAGTTGGAGCCGGGGTTCGCGGCGTTGATCGTAGTGATGAAGGACTGCACCTCATCCCACGATACGTTTTCAACCGGGCGGTTACTGGAATCTACAAAAGAGACGATAGCACCCTGAAACCAGGAGGGATTGCTTCCCATGACGGATTCCCATTGGGCTTGCGTGATTTCGTGTTTGGATATCCAGAAACCTTGGTCGATGGCGACTTTGTGCTTTGGGGTCTCGCTGCTATCGCTTTCGCCGTCCAACGGGCAGGCTCCCATCTGAAACCCGCCGGGGGGACACCAGACGAAATCGATTCCCGCGTAGGTAGCGGATTCGCCGGGTTGGTGATCGCTGGGCAGTATGTAGGGCGGGCAGCCCGCGGCAAGAATGAGCAGAGCGGAGAGCGCAAGCATTGCGATACGGGCATTTGAGCGTGTGTACACGGCCGTTGCTCCTTTCCGCGGGGCGGCGTAGCTATGCGGGCGTACCTAAGCCCCGCAGGTACCTGCGGTCAGTCTGACAGAATAGAAGCAGGGGCACAAGTGCTTGAGCGCGATTCGCTTTGACAGGATAGGGCGCAGCCCGTAGAATTCAATCGGCAACGATGGGAGCGCCCTATGATTCTCGTAAACATTGGCGACTTGAAGCCGGGGCAGGTGATCGCGAAGGCGGTGACAAACGCAGGGGGCGCGGTCTTGTGTCCGGCGGGATACCGGTTGACGGAGACGTCTATCGAAAGGCTGAAGAATGCCGGCGTGGATGCGGTCGTGTTGGACACGTCGGATTCGCCGGAATCGAATGAGGCGACTATCGATCTTCGTTTGGCGGAGTTGGAGGCGCGTTTTCGAGGTATTGACGATCCGATCATGCTGCAAATCAAAGCGACGATCGAGAAGCGTCTGAGTTTCATGCGCTTGGGATAGGGGGAGTAAGAAATCTCAAATTTCAAATTCAGTATCTCAGAATACAGATCGGAGAACGGTTCTAGGTTTCCGAAGTCAATTCAGAGATCGCGTTGAGAGCGTCGGGTGCAATTTGAAGATGGCGTCTTAGTGAAGAACAGCAGGATGAACAAAGGGGGCTGAGCGCGTGCCCATATCACCGGAACACATCGAACGAAAGATCGTTGAACTGGCGAATTTGCCCACGCTGCCTGGAATTCTCAAGAAGGTCAGCCTCATGACGGGCGGCGGAGAATCGAGCGCGGCGGATGTCGCGAAAGTGATATCGACGGATCAGGTGCTGACCGCGAAATTGCTTCGGCTGGTGAATTCGCCGGTTTACGGGTTTCCAGGCCGTATTTCGTCGGTGACGCACGCGGTTGTGCTGTTGGGTTTTAATGTGGTCAAAGGCCTGGTGATGGGGACGGCGGTCTTTGACACGTTGGGCGCATCGGGACAGGGGTTGTGGAAACACAGTTTGGGATGCGCAATCGTAAGCCGGAAGCTGGCCCAGCAAATCGGTCATGCCGAACCCGAAGAAATCATGGTGGCGGGCTTGCTGCACGATTTGGGCAAGGTCGCGTTGACGTTCGTCTTTCCCAACGAGTACCAGAAAGTCGTCGAGGAAGCGCGGGCAAGCGGGCGGTATGTCGGAGACGTGGAGCGCGAAGTATTTGGTGTCACGCACACGCGCGTGTCGAGTTGGCTGGCCGCTGAATGGCATTTCCCGGCGCGTTTGGCGGAGCCCTTGACGTACCATCACAACCCGGAGTTAGCGAAGACAAACCGTGACGCAACCTGCATTGTGCATGTGGGGGATATTCTGACGCGGGGAATGGGGTACGGACATCCGGGAGACGATTCGATGCCGCCCTTGAATCACGAAGCCTTCCAAAGCCTGGGTATCAGTTTCACGCAAATCGACAAGGCGCTGGAGGATGCGGAAATTGAGTTTACAACCGGCGTCGCCAACTTGACGTATGGCGATTAACCGATGAGCGAAAGACCTACATCTTTGGTGCTTCTGGCCGATAACCGGGAGGATTCGGGCGCGAAGACGACGGCCATGCTGACCGCGGCGGGATTCACCGCTAATTTTGTAAACGACGGTCAGAAGGCGTTGGATGCGTTCTTTGCGCAGCCACCTCAATGTCTGGTCATTCGGCACGGACTCTCGGCGCGGGGCGCGCGGAGCCTTCTTGATGCCATCAAAGCGGACAATGTCTATGGTCATCTGCCCGTGGTGGTCATCGTTTCGCCGGAGCAGATCGAAGTGGGCATCGACTGGCACCACAATCCCGCGGACGACTATGTCGTGGAGCCGTTTACAGGCGCGGAACTGATTTCGCGAATCCGGATGTGCTGGGCGCGCGCGCAGCGGGATGTGAACGCGAATCCGTTGACGGGATTGCCCGGCAATTTGACGATCTCCAGGGAAGCGGAACGCCGTTTGAAGAACGGAACACCGTTCGCGTTCGGTTATCTGGATATTGACGGATTCAAAGCATTCAACGACCGTTATGGGTTCGGACGCGGTGACGAAGCGATTCGAATGACGGCGCGAATCCTGGTGAATACGATTCGTTCGCTTGAAAGCCAGGAGACCTACGTGGGGCACGTTGGCGGCGATGACTTCGTGTTTATCACACCGCCACACTTGATGGCGCAGGCATGCGAACGGATCATTGCGGCGTTCGAGTTGGTGGCTACGGACTTTTACGACGAAGAGGATCGAGTGCGCGGGTACATTCAGTCGGTGGACCGGCAAGGCAATCCGCAGCAATATTCATTGATGAGTTGCTCCATCGGCGCGGTGGATACGATCTCGACGCAGGTATCGCACATCGCGGAGTTGTTCAGCCGCGTGGCGGAAGTGAAGACATTCGCCAAACGATTGCCGGGGTCCAATTACATCATCGATCGGCGCAAATAAGTCAGTGATTCAAGATAAGAGGCAGGCAGGATGCCCGCCACACGTCTCACTATGCGAGCCGCGCTTCTTCCGCCCAAGTCAGGGGGACTCCTTGATCCGTCAATGCGCTCTGGAACTCTTTGAGCATTCCTGTATCTGAACGGATAGCTTTGGGGGCGGTATTCTTCGCAAGACAGAAGGCGGCGAGGGCTCCCGCGGATTCGCCAATGTTCCATTCGACCGGGTGCAGGCGATAGCAGCCGTTGGTGATGTGCGTCACGCCGAGGTTCTTGCACGCGGGCAGGAGATTCTCCATGCGAACCGGCAGCAACGCTCCAAGCGGGATCTGAAACGGCAGCGAGGCAACATCGATGTAGTTGTTGCCGCCGGAACTTGGATGAAGATCGATGCGGTAGTAGCCGATGCCTACCGAATCGGGGAATTGCTCTGCCTGAACGGCGCCATCCGTGACGCCGAGGGCGAGTTTTCTCGCCTCCAGCCCGACGTGTTGCTCAAGGACGGTGAACTCGGCCTTTATGCGTCGCGACTCACGGATGTAGGGATACTTTGCCAGACCGTCTTCGGTGTCGACGATATCGTGGCGAAGTTTCAGGCCTGGCCACCCCGTCTTGCCGTCGGCGCGCGGGGCTTCGGTCTGCATCCAATAGAGAAGCGAGAGACTGAGCTGCTTGGCGCGCGCAATGTGACGTTGCGCTTCATCTTCAGGAACGTCGATTAGACTGCCAAGCAGGTAATCGTTCTGTGGCCAGTTTACGAGCGTGACACCGCCTTTTAGGAAACCGTCGACGAAGTTGCGGCGATCGAGGATGCGCCGGTAGAGCCAGAAATCGGGCTTATTGCCGCCGCCTTCGAGGGGATCGAAGGTCATGTTTCGCCTTTCCAGTGTAGCCGGGTGGCAACACTGCCAGTCGAGCAGGGGGCCGGTCCATGCGGGCGTCATGGCAGGTACATACGACCGCCAGAAATCGTATTCGGCGGGCTTCTCGATGGTGTGGTCTTCGCCGTCGAGATACTGCATGGCAAAGCAGCATGTGAACGCCTGCATATTCTGCGGTTGATACTCGGGGGCGGCGTGCAGTTCGTTGGTGTCGGCTTTGGCTTCCGCGCCGGAGACGTATTCCGTCTTCGTCATCGGGAGGAGATCGCCAAGTTCGGTGGCGTCGATGAAGAAGGGAGCTTCCAAGGTGAGGTCGTGGCCGGAAGTCAGACTACGAACCTGGACGGAGGTGACGCGGTCGCCGTTGGTATCGGCGGCGATGGGTTTGTGTCGAAGCAGCAACGTGAGTTTGGTGCTGGCGATGTGGGGGGCAAACAATTCATGTAGAGCGTTAACAGAAACGCGTGGTTCGTGGCACAGGCGTGAGACGTTTCCGTTGCCGGGGTTCAGGAACTCGACCGCGCGGGCCGCGTCGGTGAGGGGATAATTCCGTTTGTAGTACTCACGCACTCGGCGACGGTATTCGAGATAGAGCCGTGTGCCTCCGGTGGTCTCAATCCACTTGTTTTCATCGGGAGGGACGGCTTGCGCGGTGGATTGCCCGCCAATCCAGCCGGTCTCTTCCGTGAGGATGACGGAGCGTCCGCGCATCAACAGGGACAAGGCCGCCGCAACGCCTCCGAGTCCGCCGCCCACGACAACAACATCGGCGCTTAGGCTGGACGTGGGGGCTGGCTTCGCTGGTGGCGCGGAAGGTTGTTCTTGGGCTACAGCAAAGCGCGGAGCCAAAGCAGTTGCTGCGCCGAGCGCGCCAGATTGGAGAAATGCGCGGCGGTTGAATCGAGGCTTCATTCAGTGCCCCCTGTATTGTGTCCTACGAGTCGAATTGCTTACGCGCATGTGTCTGATTCGGAATCACCACTTGCCTCTTCCGCAATTGCGGCCAACAAGTGTCTACTCAGATTTTCAATCAATCGACGATAGCGCGATTTGTGAATTGAGCCAATTTTGCCGGGTATGCAATGACGTGCAACCACACCCAAGTAATTCAGCCTGACCACGGATGGAGCAAGAAGTCCTGAAGACTGATAGTCATCATCACTCCGGGAAATAATCTCGTCGAATCCGGTTACAGCTTGATGAAGTTGAGTGCTAATCCCACACACCAAGAAGTCACCAAAAGAAGGCAATTCACGAAGCAGCAGCACGGGCCGTCTTTTGGTAGCGGCATCGACTTGAGGCAGGTTTGCGAGGACAATATCGCCCTCCTTCATGCCCGGTATTCCGGGTTAGACTCCTTCACCATGGAGTCCAAGTACTCTGGCTCGGAGTCGGAGTAGGCGTCAGACAGGTTTTCTGACGAAAAGGCAAGCCACTGTTGCCTCTCCGGATCGTTGCACGCGGATTCGACGACCGATATCAAAATGGTCTGTCCTTGCTGCATGGCAATAGGCTGACTGAGCTCAAGGTGCGTAGCATCCAGCACTCTAGCTGTAACCGTTTTCATGGTCCATCTTCTCCATACATTCGAGTGCAGGATACTCGGCAAGTCAGGTGTCGTCAACCTGCAGCGGGGCGGAAAATTGATGCTAGCCGTTGATTCAGTTTATGTATACGACTTCTTCCTCAAGTTTCACGCCGAACGTGTCGTGTACCGTTTTTTTCACGAGTGCGATGAGGGCAAGGATATCTGCGCTGGTGGCGTTGTCCTCGTTCATGATGAAGTTGGCATGCATGGGGCTGATGACTGCGCCGCCGTGGCGCGTGCCTTTGAGACCACAGGCTTCGATAAGGCGCCCAGCGTGGTCGCCGTTGGGATTCTTGAATACGCTGCCGCAGCATTTCCCTTGCGGCTGTTTTTCTTTGCGGCGTTGGATGTAGTGGTCGTAGATGGCGCGTTGGTCTTCGGCCGCCTGTTCAAATCGAAACACGCCGCCCAGGATGAGTCCGCCGCGTGGGCAGAAGGTCTGGCCTCGGTAGCTGTAGAGCGATTCGGACATGGGGACGCATGCATAGCCGTCGGCGGGAGTCATGACCTCAACCGATTCGAGGAGCATGCACGTGGAACCGTTGACGGTGCCGGCATTCATGTAGATCGCTCCGCCGACGCTGCCGGGAATGCCCGTGAGGGCACCCACAAGGGCATAGTTGTTGGGGATCATGATGCATGTGACAACGTGGTCGAGCACCACGCCTGACTCGATGGAGTAGCGGTGATCGCCGAGTTCGGAAACACCCGTCAGGCCGCTCGTAATCATAACGATGCCGTCGAAACCGTTGTCGTCGATGAGGACATTCGAGCCGCCGCCCAGCACGATGCGCTTGGTATCTTGCGCGCGCATCCATTCGTAGGCGTCGCGTGCTTCGTTAATGGTGCGCGGTACCAGGGCCAGGCGCGCCGGACCGCCTACGTTGTAGAGCGTTAGGGGCGCGAGCGGGTAATTCTCGAAGGCGAAATCGAAAGGCGCTGTATTCATGATGAGTAAAGGATACCTTAACGAGATGGGGAGTTCCCATTCGAAGCACGGAGCAGTGTGCGACGCGCGGTGTTGACGCAAGTGTTCGTGCCAGGCTGGAGAGGAATTCACGAGGCCGGCGTGTTCCGCGCGATGTGCAATTGCCGGTTACGGACAGACGTGGGGGGGAGAGCAGGGACGCGTTCTATTTCCTCAGCCTGAATCCGGATTCTTTGGACAGGATTTACATGATTAACAAGATTTCAATTGAAGAAAACGACGAGCGTACACGGGGAGTGGCATTCGCTGACCTCAAGTAGTACTAGCTTGAATACGGCGGTCCGTTTTCGCGGAAACAGAGGCACGGCAATTCTTAGCTATGACCACTGTGATTCGGAACCTCGAAACAACTCGATTTGCAGGCTCTGCCCCCTTGACATGCGCATGGCATGTGGTACTATTGAGTCAAGAAACAGACGCAGCGCGGCAATGAAGCTCGATAGGGAGCTTTCGGGATACGCGGTTGTGGTCGGAAAGGAGGTGGTCCAGGTATGAGTGGTCCGAGTACGACGACTCCTGACGCCGTAGCTGGACATGCCGAACGTATGGCTAAACCGGAGAGTAACTCGAAGGAGATCCGTCCAGCTTAGTAGCGTTGGGAGCGCGCACTGGACTATGCTTTGGCCGGGCGGCGACTGTAAGCAGCGCCGCCCGGCTCGCTTTATGTCTGGAGTCAGGAAGTTATGGCCGAGAATGCGTCCGAATCGAATGTGCGGGAGAAGTCGCGGAGCCAATGGGGCGGGCTTGCGCTTATGCTCGCAGCGATTGCCCTGGTGGTTGCGCCATTTATCGTGCGACCACTGTATACCATCGTCCCGGCTGTACTCGTCTTTCTGTACTTGTGCTACCTCAATCTGATCCGCCGGCACATCTTTCTTCGCAATCTGAAGGACCACCACTGCCTCACACTTCAATCGCAAGAAGGAGAAGAGGACAACGATCTGCCTCCCGTGCTCGTCATCGCGCCGGCGCGCAACGAAGAGGTGGGCATTGAAGCGGCGGTACGTTCGATGTGCGCGCTGGACTATCCCGGAGTTCGCGTTCTCGTAGTCAACGATCATTCGACGGATTCGACCGGCGCGATACTCGACCGGCTGGCAAGCGAATTGCCGAATCTGCGTGTGCTACACAACCCGCCGTTGCAGGAAGGCTGGCACGGGAAGGTCAATGCCGTGTGGCAGGCCATGCATGAGCCGGACGCGGACCGGCCCTGGATTCTTCAGACCGACGCGGACACGATTTTCCATCCGAAGGCGTTGCGCCGCGCCATGGCGTTTGCACAGAAGGAAGATCTCGATTATCTGACGTGCGTGGTGTGGCTTGACAATCAATCGCTGGCGGAGGAATTGGTGATGCCGCTGGCTTGGTGCGGAATTCTGATGCGGGTGCGTCGCGCGCGCATGAACCACGCTAAGTCTCCGGCGCTTGGCGTCGGACCCTTTATGCTGTACCGGCGCGACTCGTATTTCGAGTGTGGGGGACATTCGGCGTTTCGTTCGCAGACACCCGAGGATGAGATGCTGGCGGCGACGTTTAAGCAGTGGGGCGGGAACATGGGCGTGGCGTGGACTCGCGACATGGTGCGATTCCGGATCTACCGGGGCTACGCGCAATTGCGCGACTTCCTCACGCGGAAGACGCGCATCCACTGCGACGACCGTATAGACCGGTTCCTTAATTCCATGGCGGGGATGCTGCTGAGGCATGTATTGCCGTTGCCGCTCGGAATCGCGGGACTGTTGCAGGCGGATACCGTTGGCATGTTGCATTTTGAGTGGGCGGTCTACACGGGCGCGGCGTTTGCGGCTTATTGCACGCTGGCGTGGAGTTTCGCGAGACACGAAGAAGTGGCTCATATGCGCAAGGGGTTGCAGTGGGCGCATCCGCTGGGAGGCGTGTTGCGGATTTGGTTCACGGCGAGGGGAATGCTTCAAGCGTTGCGTGGCAAAGAGATGGATTGGCGAGGGCGTAAGCACATTAATCCGAGAGCGCAAGGATAGGCATCGACAGCGGGGGCTGGTTCCGGGATAGCCTGGAAGAGAGACTATTCTGACATCCAGGCGAATAACGTGAGGGGTGGAACAGTGAACACGAACAAGGTCAGTGGGCGGGTTTCCAGATTCGCGGGGGTGGTCTTAAGCTGCGTGGTTTTGGTGCTGCTGTTCGCGACAGGTGTAAGCAGTGCGGCAGCGTCGAGTCGCACAACTATTGTCTGCCCCAAAGACGCACCGCCGTTGGTGAAACTTGGCGCGCGCGAGATTCGGCGATACGTGTATCTGCGCACAGGCGAACTGCTTCCCATCGAGGATACCTCGGGCACAAGCAACTCTATTGCTCTTGAGTGGCGTGCCGGTGAAAATGCCGATGCGCAACTCGCTCAGGACTCGTATCGCATCGAGACGGAGACACGGGAAGGCGGGGCGCGTACCGTTCGAATCTCTGGTGGGAGCGAAATGGGAACGCTGTACGGGGCGTACCGGTTCTGCGAGCATTTGGGAATCCGGTTCTATTTGCACGGCGACACGATTCCCGACGGCCAGGTGCCGTTTGAATTGCGGGATATTCATGAGACGCGTTCACCGCTGTTTGCGTTGCGCGGTATTCAACCGTTTCATGATTTTCCGGAAGGTCCGGATTGGTGGAGCGTCGACGATTACAAGGCCATCATCGCGCAACTTCCCAAGTTGGGGATGAACTTCTTCGGGCTGCACACGTATCCGGAGGCACGCCCCAACGCAGAGCCCACCACGTGGATTGGGCAGCCGGACGACATCGGAGACGGCCGGCGCGTGGCGTTCGGCTATCCGGCCTCCTACTACAACACCGCGCTGGACGTGAATTGGGGGTTCGCGCAGAAGAACACAAGCCAATACCGATGCGGCGGGGCGCTGTTGTTCGATCGCGACGACTACGGTTCTGAGATTATGCGCGGGCTGACACCGCGATCCGAGACGCAGGAAGAGCACATCGAAATATTTGCCCGGACGGCGGAACTGTTTGACGACGCATTTTCGCTTGCGCGTCAGTTGGGTGTGAAGACATGCATTGGCACGGAGACGCCGTTGGTCGTTCCGAAGCTGGTGCAAGAGCGGATAGCGGGCAAGAGCATCTCGACGGAAGATTTGTATGCAGGGATGTTCGAGCGCATCGCGAAGTCGCATCCACTCGATTACTACTGGCTTTGGACGCCCGAAAACTGGACGTGGGAAGGCGTTAAAGCGGCGGACGTTGAGAAGACCGTGCAGGATATTCAGGCGGCGTATGCGGCGTTGAAGCGAGTGAATGCGTCCTTCGGTCTGGCGACGTGCGGGTGGGTGCTGGGTCCGCAATATGACCGCGCGTACCTCGACAAAGTGCTTTCCAAAGACGTGGCGATGAGTTGCATTAACCGGGCGGTCGGACATGAGCCGGTGGAGCCCGGCTTCGCGGATGTGAAGGGAAGGCCCACGTGGGCGATTCCTTGGCTGGAGGACGACCCTGCCATGACGTCGCTGCAACTGTGGGCCGGGCGGATGCGGCTCGACGCGCGTGACGCGCTTCGCTACGGGTGCACGGGGTTGATGGGCATCCATTGGCGCACGCATACGATCGCGCCGAATGTGGCGGCCCTCGCGCAGGCCGCGTGGGATCAGAACAACTGGCCGCAGCAATCGATCGGCGAGTCGCATGCCGTGGGCGGAGAGACGGTGTCGTCGGGAGAGGTTGAGATTGCGGATACAGAAGACGACGCACTCTATCGATGTGTGCGTTACAACATGCAGGCGTATCGATTGGTTGTGCCGAACGGGGACTATCGTGTGACGCTGCACTTGTGCGAACCGCACTACAATGAGGCGGGTAAAAGGGTCTTTGGCGTGCGTTTGGAGGGCAACAAGGTCGTTTCCGGACTGGACGTGTTTGCATTGGTGGGCAAGAACCGCGCAATGGTGCGGTCATTCGATGGCGTAAAGGTTTCTGACGGCGTGATGGATATCGACTTCGTGAAAGAGGTCGAGCTTCCTTGCCTGGCGGCCTTCGAGGTGGTAGGAGCGAATTGCGCGGTGCGCGTGAATTGCGGCGGTGGAGCTTACAAGGATTTCGCTGCCGACTTGCCGAAGATTCCGATGGAAGTGCCTGCGACGGATTTCTATGGGGATTGGGCGCGGTCGGAGTTTGGCGCATCCGTCGCAGAGGAGGCCGCGCGCATATTTGCTGCCGTGGATTGCCGGTTGCCGAGGCCGTCGGATTGGATCGGTGGTCCTGGAGGCTATCAGCCCGATGCGCGTGCGTGGGACGTTGTGAAGAAGGATTATGCGTTTGTGGGCGATTTCGCGGCGCTGTTCCCGCGTGTCGAAAGCGCGGGCAATTCGGCGCGCTATGATTACTGGCTGGCGCAGATGGAGTTCTTGCAGGCGACGGCGCGGATGCGGTGCATGTGGGGAGAGCTGGTCAGGGTTTTGGATGACGTGAAGAAGACAGAAGATGCCTCCGCGAAAGCGCAGGCAGCGAAGGAACGCGCACTTCCCGCTTATGTCGCACTTGTGCGGTCGGTCGAAGAAGCGTATGGCTGTCTGCTGCGAACGGTGGACACAACGGGCGAAATGGGAACAGTGGCCAATCTGGAGCAGCATACGTTCCCTGCGATGATTGACGCGCCCGGCCAGGAACTGTCAACGCTGATGGGAGCGCCGCTACCCGACGAGGCGCGTTTGCGCACGGACCATGCAGGCAAAGCGCGGATCGTTGTGCCCACGAAACGTGGGAGCCTGGAGGAAGGTGAGCCGTTGCGTATTTGGGCGGCCGTGATTGACCCGGGGCCGGCAAGTCGTGCGCGCGTGTTTTGGCGAGAGTTGGGGAATGGGCGTTTCAAGGAGACGCCGCTGACGAATCGCGCGCGCAGTGTGTATGAAGCGACGCTCGATACCAAGGGCGATATCGAATACTACATCCAAGTCGAGACCGGCGGAGGTGAGACGATTCGCTGGCCTGCGACGGCGCCCACCGTCAATCAGACGGTTGTCCGCATGCCTTCGTGAAGCGCTCGTTCGAAAACCATGACGTCAGAAGTGGCGTTGGGCAAGCTCCGGGGCCTCCCAACGCCTAGTCCTCGTGGCTCACCGATCCCGGACTCTTCCCACGAGGAATTGCGCGGAATGGTACGGTCTTGGCGGAGGAACGTCAATTCCACAGCGCAGCATAACCGAAACCGAATTGACTCAACCACCGATGAACACCGATAAACGCCGATAAGAGGACAGATTAAGCCCGAATGACTTCAAACCACGGGGAGCACTGGGGGTACGGGGGAATTCGTGAAAGCTCACACAGCCGTTTCGGATAGTAGTACAAAGGCTCCAGATGACGGGGATTGGAATTTGACCACGAATCAGACGAATTACACGAAAAGAAGGATAAATCGAATTCGAATGATATCGGACCAGGGCGAGCAGTGGAGCCACGGCAAACTGCGGCTGAATACATGTGGGAATGTTCCGGGATGGGGGCAACTTACCCGAATAGAACTGAGAAAACGTCAGAATGAACATGACTCCACCGGAGGCGAAATCCGGTCCCGTCTTCGGGTAGAATACTCCGGGTGATTAAAGCGTTTATCAGGTATAGACAGGGTATTTTACGGAGTGAGAGTCGTGGCGAAGATGAACATCGTGTTGTATCCGGATGGGCCGTTGACCAAGGTGGCGACGCCGTATGACCAGATCGGACCGGAGGTCGCGAAGTTGGCGGCGGATATGTTCGATACGATGTATGCCCAAGAGGGTGTTGGACTTGCCGGACCCCAGGTGGGTGTGGGCAAGCGTATTTTCGTGTTGCATGACCCCGAAACCGATACGAAGCTCTGTCTTGTCAATCCGGAATTGAGCGAGCACCAAGGCGAGGCGTTGGGCAGTGAAGGCTGCCTTAGCCTTCCGGAGTTGTACGCCGAGATTCCGCGAGCGACGCGCATTCATGTGCGGGCGTTGGACCAGTTCGGGAAGCCGTTGGAGTTTGACGCGAAAGACTTCCTGGCGCGCATTATTCAGCACGAGAACGATCACCTTGATGGAATCGTCATTCTGGACCGCGTGGATGTGCTGACGCGGTTTGCTTTGCAGCAGGATTGGGACAGAATCCGTGAGCGAATGCTCAACGGCGCGTGCGCCGAGCGCGCGTAGGTACGGGAGATGTTGTTCGACTCACCGTCGGTTGAACGGTTGATTGAAGCGTTTCGCCGTTTGCCCGGGGTGGGTAAGCGGTCCGCGGAACGGTATGCGTTGCACGTGCTCAGCGCCCCGGAAGAGGATGCGCGGCTCCTGAGTGACGCGGTCCTTGAAGCGAGGCGGCGCATCACCAACTGTTCCATTTGCTGCAACCTTACCGAAACCGATCCCTGCCCGATATGCAGTGCGCCTTCGCGCGATCATTCGGTGGTGTGTGTGGTTGAGCGGCCTGTTGGGGCCGACGCCATCGAAAAGGGCGGGGCCTATCGCGGGACCTACCACATTCTGAACGGAGCACTGAGCCCGCTGGAAGGCATTGGCCCGGAGCAACTCACCATTGGCAAGCTCCTCGCGCGGTTGGAGAAGGGCGGCGTGTCCGAGGTGATCGTTGCGACGAACGCAACCGCCGAAGGCGAGGCAACGGCCATGTACCTCTCCCGCCAAATCAATCCTCTAGGGATCGCAGTCAGCCGGATTGCGCACGGCGTGCCGATGGGCAGCGGTCTCGAATTCGCCGATGGCGCGACCCTTTCGCACGCGCTTCAAGGACGCACTACAATCGGGGCGTGACGATGTTCGGTCGAAGGGTCTCTTTTACGCGATCCTCGACCGGCAGCAAAGGCGCGTGTTCGTATCCCACCGCATCCTGGTACCAATAGTAGGTCGTCGCGTAATCGACGTGGCACCGATCCAAAGCGTGGTGCCGCTCTAATTCATTATGGAACCAGGGGTGATCCGGAAACTCGTGGGTCCAATCGATTCGCCAATCGAGGCTCTTCGCGAAGCGCAGCAGATTGGCATGGCGGAATCGGTAGATGCTCAGCATGGATGGGGGCTTGTTCTGCACGAAGTTGATACCGTTGTAGGGTCCGCAATAGCAGTCGGGGAACCCCCACGAAAATCCGAAGGAGTCCTCCGTGCCGAGGTAGTCGGCACGCGGGGTCTCTTCACCGTTGATGCGCACCTCGTTGTTGCCTTCCATGATGAAGGCAAACGCTTCGAACAGCGGTTCGTCCGTGCATACGCTCCACGCGCGCCCCAGCAGATGGCCGCAGCCGTCAATGTGGAGGAAATGCTGGTCGGTCTTGTTGCCGAGCTGGAAGGCAAAGCGTTTCCACGTTGCGTGGAAGTACCCGAGCGAGGGGTCCCAATCGGGGAGACTCTCGTATTCGACGAAGCTGTAATTGGCGACGTTGTAGATGGTCTCGTTGGTCAGGGTAATTCGGGCCGCGCGCGCGAACGGCATCGGTATGAAGCAGTTGTAAGCGTAAGGACTCTTTTCGACGTAAGGTGTAGAAAAGAACTTTGCGCGGCCGCCGCAGCCGTCGGCGAAGAAGTCGGCCAGAGGGACTTGCACGGCGGGCGATGGCCCGTCGTCGAAATAGATGCGAAGGATGATGCCGCGCGCCGCGAGGGCTTCGCGTTGAACGGCGGCCAGGGATCCGTCCTGCACGTGGTGCATTGTTGAATGAATGCTCGTGATG
>JAIBAQ010000152.1 GCA_019695095.1 Candidatus Hydrogenedentota bacterium | reverse complement strand
ACAGCCAAGACTATTGATACGACAAAGCACAGTAGCACCGGGGTAACGACGACAGATTTCGAGTATGCATTGAAGCCGATTAGTTCGGGCATCAATGTCAGAAATTCCGGCGCGCAAAGAAGAATGGAAATGACCGCTTTGACGACGCCACTTTTCGCTTGCTGCATACTCGTCCTTCCTTGGATTCCAAAGTCGATAGTCAGTAGCCGGTGAAACGCTTTCGGCTGGAATATGGGGACAAGTATATCGCGGGAAGTGCAGGCGAGATCCAGTGATGGTGATTTCAATTCACCCCTGTCACTTATGGGATACGCCATTCTCGCGTATGGGGCTTTTGTAATCTGGCGCGCTTTTCGGCTGCCGAAATAGAAAGAGCTCGCTGCTCTTCGTGCGGCAGACTCTACGGCACTTTCGAGCCATGCTCTTCGTAAAACGCGAGCATTTCCCTGAAGATCTTCCGGCGCTGCCTGGTGTGAACGTAGTCGAACCCGTGGTTGCGGTTTTCCGCCGTGATGAGACGCGTCGGGACGCCGAGTTCCTTTAGACGTTCATGGAAGCGCACGGATTGTTCGTAGTGTACGAGGATGTCGTCGGTACCGTGAACGAGCAGTACCGGCTTGGACGTTGGGCGCGCGTAGGTAATGGGCGATGCCACTTCTACGGCGGCATCGTCTGCGTCGTGGGCCTCCGGCGCGGTGAATTCCTTCATGAACTGCTTCGTCATCTTGCCAAATACGCCAAACCTCGGTTCATCGCGATAGAGCGTCAAATCTACGGCGCCGTATAGACTAATCGCCGCGCGTATCTCCGAAGACGCTCCCGGATTTGCATCGCCTTCAAATCCGTCTTCGGAATTGGTGGTCGCCAGAAGCGACGCAAGGTGCCCACCTGCCGATGCGCCGAATGCGAAGATTCGGTCCGGATCGACGCGGTATTTCTCGGCGTTTAGACGCATCCAACGCACAGCGGCCTTACAATCGTGCAGGCAATTGGGAAACGGATGCTTCGGCATGAGCCGGTAGTCGATCGTCATGACGACGTAGCCGTGGCGCGCGAAGTGGCGGCAATACCATAGCTGCTGGTAGCGAGTTCCGAATATCCATGCGCCGCCATGAATCAAAACAACTCCGGGGCGTAGTGCCGCACCATCGTCTTCAGGAAGGTACAACGTCATCTTGAGCTTCTTATCGCCCAAGTCGGCGTACACCTTGCCGCGCTCTGTTCTATACGCTCCGGCATACGCCATCGGCGCAGACAAAAGCGCGGCTATCGCAAGAACTCGAACCATCGGACTATTCCCATTGGCATTCTATTCGGTCTCGTCAATCGAATCTGCGTTTATTCTAGCGCCGAAAATGGCCATAAGAAGCACGCCCGTGCACAAACTCACTTCAAGCAGGTACAACGTGATAAGTGCTGTTGAGGAGTACCAGAAGAGGTAAATGAGCATTGCACCCATCTCACAAAGACAAACTGCGACAACTGCGCCAAGCATCACACGTTCACGCATCGGCAGAACGAGCTTTCGTAACAAGGATATGGATGCGCCCCCGACGACTAAGAGAAACACACTGTGAATGAAAATGCTGAATCCGTTCAGAATTTCATGCATGGCAACTGGGATCACTGAAGATGGGACATCTATGTATTGTCTGCTTTCGCCGGAGTATTCGAAGATTGTATATCCAACGAGAATCTTAATCCGCAGAGCCAGAATCAATCCGACACACCAGAGGATTACGTGCCGCAATGGACCCAAATCGGAGGTGCGGTTCGCTTTCTCCTTGCTCGCCTCGGACAAATCCGGGTTGCTCACGGTCCCTATTTCCCTGCGAAACGCACAGTCACTCCCGGCGTCTCCGAAATGTTGGCACTCGCAAACGCCGAAGCCTGAGCGGGAGCGTTAGAGTCGACGCGCCAGTGTGAGCCTGGCGTTGAGACTTCAACATGTTCGCCCGGCGCGCCGCTGAAGGAAACCGTCTTCACTTCGATTGCGTCGTGCGTTGCGCGAACATCGACTACCGCATCGCGGATGCGGATGCGCGTGACCGTCAGTTCGGGCCACGTGGAAGGCAACTGCGGGTCAAGCAGGAGGCCCGTGGCGGTTGGTTTCATACCGAGGAAGCCGCGAACCATGATCTGCGGAAGCAATGCGCTCTCGAAGAACTCCATGTCCGCGCCAAGTCCGCCCGCCGTGCCGCCGCCCTGCAACGTACCTTCGCGGGACCCGTCGTAGTACTTGCGATATCCGCCGGCGGCAGTCACTTCATCGAACCATTTTGCGATCTCGGTCAAACGGCCGACGACGCTGTCCGCGCCACGCACCTGCAATCGCGCCATCAGGTCGTAGTAGGAGAAGCCGACCACCGCGCCGCCGTCCTGAACTTGCCCGCCCCAGGGAATCGATTCGGGACTCGTCCAAGCCCAGAAGTAATAATCTTCGTTGCGCCTCGTGGTCGAGCGAGGCCCGAATCGCCAATGGTAAATGTCTTCACCCGTGGATGTGTCGCCTTCGACAATGCGGTCGCCGCACATCCAATCCATAATTGACTTGGCATGTTCGTCTGTGGCAAATCCGAAGTAGATGGCCTCGAGGTTCAAAAACGTGAAGCCGTAGTCATACCCAACGCCGTCAATATCGACGGCACAATAGAAGCGGCCCGTCTTTTCATGCCAGAAGACCTGGTTTCCGATGCGCTTCGCGCGGGCAGCGCGCGCCAGTAGTTCGTCGGGCGTGAATGCCATCACCCCGCGCGGGATGTCCCACTCCGGATGCGTCGCGATCGCACGCTCAATCTCGGCCAGACTGTTCAACGCGTCGTAATACTGGTACGTCGCGTAGCAATCCTTGTAGCCCATGGGCAGCAGGTCCCAATAGTTGTTGCCAATGCCGTTGCCGAAGCGAATCTGCTTCTGGCCATTCGGGAAAGCCAAGCCACTGCGTCCTTCGTGGCCGACCCAATCGGTGACAACAATTCCTGTCTCGTCTGCGTGAAACTCCTTGAGAATGTAGCGCATGGCCGTTCGCATACGGTTGATTTGCCCGCGCAGGAAGTTGAGGTCGCGCGTCCACAGGAAGTAGTTTGCGCACCCTCGGATGAAGTTCTGGTTGTTAATGTTGTGGCGCGTGTCGTAGTTGGTGAAGAACGATTGGATGCCCACCTTCGCGCCGGGAGACTCGTTTCCGAACTGGATACGCAATCCGGTGACGACTCCCTTCCATTCGGGATGACGGTATACGGGAATCATCGTGAAACTAACGGCGTCTTGTTCTATAGGCGCAAAGTACATGCGGCGCTCTGGTGCGAACTCCGGGCAAGTCTCCGTTGTCCACTCGACGAATGGCTGTGCGTTGCCCAGGCCCTTCGCGCGCCAACGCAGTTGCAGGAAAGGCGCATTGTACGGGTCGATGCGCATGGCCGGCGGCATCGCGCTCGCATACGGGGCAGTCAAATCGAGGTTCCAGACTTGGTCATCGATTCCCTGGCCCGTCGCGCCCTCAATGACCCAGCCTTCTTGCGTCTTGTCGTCGGTGCCGGTCCATCCACGGTCCATGCCGGGAATGCGGAAATGCCAGCCCCAGCCGCCTTGACCTTGCGCCCAGAACGGGAACGGCCAGCCTTCCTGGTGAGCAATCGACGCGTGTTGATGCGTGAACACATACCCCTCTTCGTCCATGCCGCGCGAAGCGAGCGTTCTTGCCCACTGCTCGCGCATGTAGCGCCACGCGTTCTTCGTATCCACGGCGGGCCAGAGTGACGGCGTCGATAGCCACTCGTCCCAGAGCGTGGCTTTGGGACCGCTCCCGGGGTAGTGCAACCACATGAAATTCCGGAGCGTGTTCATCTCTTGCTCGTGACCGGGCACGATGAAAGCCGGGAAGTCTTCGGGGACAGGCTCTTGGCCAAACACAGCGATGCTGCTAGCCACTGCAAACGCTGCAACGACGAGACCTCTTCTCATGTCCAATATGTGCTCCTTCCGTCTACGCCAAACGATAACCGTGTCTTATTCCATCAGCCGTGCTATAGTTACCCGAAAGGGGTTGTGCACAATCAACAGGGGCTTCAACATGAATATGATAGCGGTTCTCATGGCTGTATTGGCAGCAATTCTGGGCGCGGGAGCGTGGGCTGGCCTTGTTGTGGCAACGGATTATGAGATTGGCTATGCGGCGTGGGGCATCGGCGTCCTGGTGGGATGGGCCGGAGCGAAGTTTGGCGGACGCGGCAGAGGCATGGCGCTACTCTGCGCGGTTCTTGCGTTGGCATCGATCTTTTGCGGAAAGATGCTCGCCGTGGAACACTTCGTATCCAAGGAGCTTGATGCCCAGTTCGGCACGCTCACCGAGCAAGACTACGAGAATGAGAAAGGACAAGCGGCCGAGTTTGCCTCGCTCACGTCCGAGGCGCAATATCCCGAATTCATGGTGAAGCACGAACTCACGGAAGCGAAGGACCCCGCGTCGATTCCAGCTGAAGAGGTCGAGGCGTTCAAGGAGTTCTCCGTTCCCGCATTGACCGAACTAAATTCTAACCCGCCAACGTTTGAACAGTGGAAGGCGAACATCAAGCAGGAGCAGGACAAGGTTTCGGGATCGCTCCTATTCATGGCCATTCTCGTCGTGAGCAGTCTGGGACTTATCGACATCGTATTCGCCGTGCTTGGGCTTGGAAGCGCGTACGGATTTGTGATGCGCGCGGGACAAGAGCAAGCCGCCGCCGTTCCGGCAGAACCCACGCCGCCGCCGGTCCAATAGTTGCCTGTGGGACGATTTTTTGCATCCTCCAGGGGCGGCGTATTACGATGGGGCCGCATTCGCGGCTGCGCGAAATCACCCCTTGGAGAATCAGACCCGTGTCCACAACTACAATCGATAGCGCTTCCCCTATTTCCAGTTACCTTTCACGTACCGCGCCGGAGAACGTTTCGGCGGGGTTTCTAGCGTATCTAGCAAGCCTGACCGAAGTGGCGCGGGTTGCGCCGGCCGTGGCGCGTTCTATTGTGAAGGAACTGGCCGATCAGCGGTCGAATCTGAAGCTCATCGCAAGCGAGAACTATTGCTCGATGGCGACGCAGCTCGCCATGGGCAACCTGCTCACGGACAAATACGCCGAAGGCTTTCCGATGCACCGCTTCTACGCGGGCTGCGACAATGTCGACGACATTGAGGCGTACGCCTGCGCGGAAGTCTGCAAGCTGTTCGGATGCGACCATGCATTTGTGCAGCCGCACAGCGGCGCCGACGCGAACCTGATTGCGTTTTGGTCCATCTTGCAGGCGCGCGCTGAAGTGCCCGCGCTGGCAGATCTCGGCATCAAGGACATCTCGAAGGCATCGCGCGAGGATTGGAACAAGATTCGCCAAGCGACGGGAAATCAGAAGTTGCTCGGAATGGACTACTATTCGGGCGGCCACCTCACGCACGGGTATCGCCACAATGTTTCCGCGAAGATGTTCGACGTGTACAGCTACGGCGTCGACAAGGAAACGTACCTTCTCAATTACGACGCCATCGAGCAGCAGGTACTCGATATCAAACCGCTGATTCTGCTCGCAGGCTACAGCGCGTATCCGCGCGCGATCGATTTCCGCCGCATGCGCGCAATGGCCGACAAAGTGGGTGCGGTGTTCATGGTCGACATGGCGCACTTCGCGGGATTGGTTGCGGGCGGCGCATTTGAAGGCGACTTCAATCCGGTTGCGCATGCGCATATCGTCACGTCGACAACGCACAAGACATTGCGCGGACCGCGCGGCGGTATCGTGCTCTGCACGAAAGAACTCGCCGAGTACGTCGACAAGGGCTGCCCGATGGTGATGGGCGGACCGCTGCCGCACGTCATTGCCGCAAAAGCCGTGGCTTTCACGGAAGCCAATCAGCCCGCATTCAAGGCATACGCGAAGAAGATCGTCTCGAATGCGCGCGCGCTGGCCGCGGCCTGCGTAAGTGAAGGACTTCAGCTCTCGTCCGGCGGCACGGACAATCACCTGATGCTGATCAACGTGACGCCGTTCGGACTCACGGGACGTCAGGCGGAAAGTGCATTGCGTGAATGCGGGATCACGCTCAACCGCAATTCGCTGCCGTTCGATGCCAACGGTCCCTGGTACACGAGCGGACTTCGCATCGGTACGCCCGCCGTGACGACATTGGGCATGGGCGAACCGGAGATGAAGGAAATTGCGGCCATTATCAAGCTTGTACTCGCGAACACCAAGCCTGCGACGATTGAATCCGGCGCGAACGCGGGCGAGCCAAGCAAGGCCAAGTACGTAATCGATGCAAAGGCGCACGAAGCGGCGCAGGCGCGAGTCCATGCGTTGCTGGACAAGTATCCGGTGTATCCGGAATTGGATCTGGGGTTATTGCAGGAGTACTTCGGATAGGTTTCGGAGTGGTTGCAGCAGTCACAAGTTGCAGGAGAAAGACTCACTTGAGGCGAGCCTAGTGTCGTGGATCCCAATTGAGGCAACACATATTGGTTGACCCAAGGAAGAGTGAGTAGCGGCGGAAAACAGGGACTGACACAAGCGCAGCGAAGCGGAGACGTGTCTGTCCCTGCTTTCCGCCACCAGCTTGCCTCTTCTATTTGCGTCTCTCTAAAGCGAGGCAAGCCAAGAGATGGTGTGCACGTGAATAGTCTCGTAGAAGAAGGGGATGATGCCGAGTAGCGCTGTGGCCGCGCTGAGAACGCCGATAGTCACGGCCAACGTGCCGGTGATTGGCAACGTAGTCGCGCCTTCCGCGGGCGGCTCGATGTACATCTGCCGAATGACGCGCAGATAGTAGTAGAGAGAAACCGTCGAATTGACCGCTGCTACGGCAACCAGCCAGTGCATCCCCGCTTGCGCCGTCACGCTGAACAAGAAGTACTTGCCCACGAATCCGGAGAGCGGCGGAATGCCTGCGAGACTGAACAAGGCCAGCATAAATCCGAGCGCCACCATGGGATTCGTTTGTGCAAGGCCGCGATAGTCTTCAATGCGCTCGCGTCCGGTTTCATTGCCGAACCACACGATGCACGCGAAGGCGAGCAGATTCGTCACAACATACACGAGCATGTAAAAGAGCATCGCCGGTACGCCTTCGGCGTTTGCGCCGATGAAACCCAGAATCAGATAGCCCGCCTGCGATATGGCGCTGAATGCCATGAATCGCTTGATGTTGTTTTGCACAATGGCCACCAGGTTGCCGAACGTCATCGTGGCCGCCGCGCAGAAGGCTATGGCCAAGTCCCAATCCTGGAGCCACGGGCCGAGCATGCGGTAGTAAATCTGAAACGCGAAGACCAACCCCGCGCCTTTCGATGCGACGGACAAATACGCGGTGACAGGTGTGGGAGCGCCTTCGTACACATCGGCGGCCCACATGTGAAATGGAACGAGAGTCAACTTGAATCCGAGTCCGCAAACGATGAGACCGGAAGCAAACCACAGCGCGCCCGGCGACGCTTTCGTAACGGCGGCGGCCAAGGCATCCATGCGGGTTTCACCGGTAATGCCGTAGACCAACGCGAGACCGTACAGCAGCAAGGAGGAAGCGAGCGCTCCGTAGATCACGTACTTCAGTCCGGCTTCGCCGGAGGGGGCATGGTCACGTCGCCACGCGGCAAGTACAAAGAGGGGCAACGTGCTTAGCTCAAGGCTGACATAAAGCGTGATCATATCGCGCGCGGCGGACAGGTAGAGCATGCCCGCTATCGTGAACAGCAGAACAGAGTAGTACTCACCACGGAAACCGATGCCGCGCATGCGCACACTCGTGCGCCCGTCCAACAGATCCAAGGAGACGACCACCGTCACAAATGCGGCGAGTATAAAAAACAGACGGAACCACCACCCCACGGCGTCAATCACGAAGCGTCCGCCGAAGACTTCGCCGGATGACGTCCCAGCCAAACCCGCCACAAATGCCGCGCCCAATCCCACCAATGCAAGCGGAGCAAGAACCACCCGCCTCCGTTCATCTAGAAAAAGGTCGGCCAGCAATACGGCGAAGGCCGTAACGATGACGATGATTTCCGGCAGCATGACCATAGTCTAAGGAGTCCCCGCCGTAGTCAGACGGTTGGCGATCGCGACAATCGAACTCTCCGTCAAGTTAATGAACAGCCAAGGAAGAAGTCCGACCACGAACAACGTAGCCGCGAGAATGCCCGTGCTGAGCCGTTCGGGAAGACGTGCATCGGTCAGTTCAAGGTAGTGTTCGTTCGTAATCGGTCCCTGGAAGACCGTAGCAAGGCCTCGCAGCACGTAGACGGCCGTCACAACAATAGACATCGTAGCGACGATAGTAAGCAGCAGTGTAGCGGTTCGATCGCTCCACGGATTGCCAAAGACGCCGCCCAGGAACACGTGGGTCTCGGCCACGAATCCGGATAGGCCCGGCAGACCCAGACTTGCGAGACCGCCGATATAGAACATCGTGGCAAACCAAGGCATGACCTTGGCCAAGCCGCCCATCTCCGGAATGACGCGCGTGTGGGTGCGCCCGTAGACCATGCCGATCAGCGCGAAGAAGAGGCCTGTCATGATGCCGTGGCTGAACATCTGGAGAACCGCCCCTTTGAACCCGATCACGTTAAGGGTGGCGACTCCGAACAGGACAAAGCCGCAGTGGCTGACGGATGAATAGGCCGTGAAGTACTTGAGATCCTTCTGCATGATCGCGCCGAAGGAACCGTACACGATGTTTATGGTGGAAAGGACCATGAAGAACAGCGCCCACATTTTCGCGCCTTCGGGGAGCAGGTAGACGGCGATGCGAAGCGCACCGTATCCGCCGAGTTTCATCAGCACGCCCGCGTGAAGCATCGACACCGCTGTCGGCGCGGAACTGTGTCCGTCGGGCGACCACGTGTGGAAGGGATAGAGCGCACCGATAACTCCGAAGCCCACAAACACCATCGGGAACACCCAGCGCTGGAAGTCGTTCTTATATGTGACCGTCGCCAATTGCTGAAGATCGAACGTATGAAGCCCCGATGCGTGATACAACGCGAAAAATCCGACCAAGACGAACGCGCTCCCCACCAGCAGCATCAGGGTAAGCTTCATGGCCGCGTATTCTTTTGGACCCGTTCCCCAGATGCCAATGAGCAAGTACATGGGCAGCACGGCGAGTTCGTAGAACATGAAGAACAGGAAAAGATCGTAGCTTACGAACACGCCAAAGACGCCGGTTACGAGCAGCAACAGCAGGGCGTAGAATTCTTTGGTGCGTATATCGACGTACCAGCTCGCCAGCGATCCGGTGAAGATGATAAGCGACGTCAGCACGATCATGCTGACCGATATGCCGTCGACGCCGATGTAGTAGGTGATACCCAGCGACGGGAACCACGGGATACGCTCAACGAAGAAGAGCGTGGCAAGGTTCGCGGAGCGAATAGCCTCCATATTGGGAGAGGCTTCCTGCCAGTAACGGTAAACGAGAATCGTTGTGAGCACGAGGTGAATGCCGCAGCCGAATGCGCTGATCCAACGAATCGCCCGCCATTGACGCGCGGGCACGCACACGACGAACAGCATCGTGATGAAGGGCACTGCGATGATCCAACTGAGCAGTCCCACGTTATACCCCCATTGCCCAAAGCACTAACAAGACAAACAATCCCCCTGCAGCAAGCCACATGCTATACGTCTGTATCTGACCGGTTTGCAGACGGCTCAGCACCGCGCCTGATTTGCGCGTGCTCCATCCGGATAAATTGACGCCGCCATCGACAACGTGGCGGTCGAACCATGCGATGGGCCGGGCAACGAACATGAAGATGACGCGCTTCGTTACGAAGAGATACAACTCGTCGAAATAGAACTTATTCTTCACGACGCGGTAAACCAGCCGGAACGAATTTGCCAGGCGGTCGGCAAGCGCCGCATCGCCCCTGGCATAGAGCACGGCCGCTACGGCAATGCCCAACACCCCCGCAATGGTGGCGGGAATCGCGATCGTGAAATCGATGCCGTGGTGTTCCAGAGGTTCGCCGATGTGCACCCACTCCGCCATGGGCGCAAAGCCCGCGATGCAAGACAAGACGGCGAGTACACCCATCGGCAACAGCATCACCTTGGGCGCTTCGTGCGCATGTTCGGCGTGCTTGCTTCGCGGCGTTCCCCAGAACGTCGCAAAATAAATGCGAGACATGTAGAACGAGGTCAAGCCGGCAACGAAAAGCGCAATGCCAAACAGGACGGTGTAGTGGCCGTGCAAGGCCGCGGCAAGTATCTCGTCTTTGGAGAAGAAGCCCGCGAGAGGCCAGATACCGCAGATGGCAAGCCACGCAATCGCGAACAGCAGGTGCGTGATGGGCATGTGCTTCCTGAGTCCGCCCATGTCCCAAATGTCGTTGCTGTGAACGGCGTGTATGATCGCGCCCGCGCCGAGGAACAAGAGCGCCTTGAAGAATGCGTGCGTGAACAAGTGGAACATGCTTGCGGTATATCCGAGAGAATGCCCCATGGAAGCGACGCCGAGCGCCATCATCATGTAACCAAGCTGGCTCAACGTCGAGAAAGCGAGCACGCGCTTGATGTCGTCTTGCGTCACGGCTATCACCGCCGCAAAAAGGCTCGTGAACCCGCCGACGTAGGCGACGACCGTCAATGCGTCCACGCTCATCGAAAACGCCGGGAACATGCGCGCGACCAAGTAGACGCCCGCCACAACCATCGTTGCCGCGTGAATCAGTGCAGACACCGGCGTCGGGCCTTCCATGGCGTCCGGCAGCCAGATGTGCAGTGGGAACATGGCGCTCTTTCCGGCTGCGCCCATGTATACACAGATCATCGCAACCGCCAGAAGCGACAGGCCGAGAATATGCGGGCCAACCTCCAGGAAACGGTTCAAGAAAGCTTCACTCGTCAAATAGGCGAAGTCGAAGGGTTGCCATGCAGCGGATGCGGCGGTGTTCAGTTCCGCCTTGGTATCGGCAAGAAGCGCATGCCCCCAGTAGCCGAGCAGCAACACACCAATCAGGAATCCGAGATCGGCGAACCGTGTGACAATGAAAGCCTTCTTGGATGCGGCCACAGCGGAAGGTTTCTCGTAGTAGAAACCGATCAGAAGAAAGCTGCTGACGCCGACGAGTTCCCAGCACACATACATTTGAACGATGTTCGGTGCGACCACAAGCCCAAGCATGCTGAAGGTGAAGAGGTTCAGATAGGTGAAAAATCGGCCGTAACCCGGATCGCCGTGCATGTATCCAATGCTGTACAGGTGGACAAGCGCGCTCACGCACGTGACCACAACCATGAGCAGCACGGAAATCGGATCGACAAGCACACCAACGGAAACGACGAGGTTCTCGTCGTACCGAAGCCACTCCGTGCTCCACGGCACGAGAGAGACAGGGCCTGCGCCTTCCGAAGGAATCTGCAAGAATTCTGTCGCCAGTTTGAGCGCCAAGGCGAGCGAGGTGAATACAGCGGCCGTCGCAACAATTCCGGCGGCCTTGTCCGAACGCGGGCGGATAAACATGCCGACGATGGCGAACGAGATTAACGGGAGCGCCGGAATGAGCCACGCATGATTCATTACGAATCCGTTCATGACTCGTCCCTCAGAGAATCCATCTCGTTAACGTCGACTGTGCCGCGATAGCGGTAGAGCGCAACGAAAATGGCCATGGCGATGACCGCCTCCGCCGCCGCAACCGCAATGATGAAGATGGCCATTATCTGGCCATCGACGGTGTCTCGCGCATTGAAGTAATTGAAAGCGACGAAGTTGATGGCCCCGGCGTCCAACATAATCTCGATGGACATCAGAATACCGATTGCATTTCGGCGCGTGAGCACTCCGTACAGGCCTATGCAGAAGAGCAAGGCACAAAGGACCAGCCAATGCGTGAGGGTAGGAGTGTGGTTTGCCAGGAATTCAATCATGGACTCAACGCTCCTGTCTCTTATCACGCTGCGACAACGAGATGACGTGCGGCGCCTCGGGCGGTAAATCGCCGCCGCTCGTGAATGGCTGGGCAGACGGAGGGGTACGCCGCGCAATCACGATGGCCCCGACGGCCGCGGCCAACAGGAGAAGCGAGATAATTTCAAACGGCAACACGTATCCGTTGGGCCCGTAGTCCAGCAACGCTTTTCCAATCGCGCGGGAATCGTCTTCGGGCGCGACCGCGGAAGGACTGAGCGGAAAATGGGATGTCAGCACGATTCCGCAAGCGATAAGGGCAAAACCGCTGGAAACGCACACGCCCATCAATCGCCGGAGATTGGAGGGTACGTCTTCGAGCAGATCGGATGAACGGGTAAGCATGATCGCGAAGACGATGAGAACGACGATCCCGCCCACATACACCAACACTTGGACACCGGCCAGGAATTCAGCGCCCAGCAACACGTACAACGCGGCGCTCGCTGTCAGCATCACCATGAGCGCGACGGCGGCGCGCAGCAGTCTGCGAACCCGCACGACAGCGATTGAGAGTCCGAGAACGGAGGCGGCCAGTATGTAGAACACAACAGTCTGGGCGGCTTCGGTCATCATGACTCTGCCTCCGAATTACGTTCGATACTCCCGGTCGACGCATCGACGATCGGCGTGACGGGCAGAGCGTGAAGATTGGGAAGCGCATGACCGTTTAGCGGAATGGGCCCTCCGCAACGTTCGCGGTGAGACATCATCCTGCGACGCACGGTTATATCCTCTTCCTCGGTGACCAGACTCGCCGGTGGTCCCGCCTGGCGGTTAAGGTTATACACCAGCAACCGGCGATCATAGACCGCGTTTTCGTAGTCATGGCCCATTTCGATGGCGTCGAACGGGCATGCCTGGACGCAAGCGTTACAGTACATGCACGAATCCATGCGCCAGATAAAGCGGTCGACTTCACGGTCCTCGGTTACCTCGCCGATGCGTGTGACAACGCGGATTGAAGCATTGGGACATGCCACTTCGCAGTTCTTGCAGCCGGTGCACTTGTGATAGGAAGCGTCTTCGTATCCACGCGACCAATCGCGCAAGAGCGACGCAGGCAAGCGAAGTGTCGGCGATTTCGGATCCGGAAACTCCCAGTCGGTGATCGGCTGACGTACCGTGACATATTTGAACTTCAAAGCCGCACGATACCGATCAGGAAACTTCAGCGTCTCGCGATTGTTTGGGTACTGCCGCGTAACGATGGTAGATGGCTTCACAAAGTAGCGCAGGGTCAGCTTCATCCCCGTAAGTAGACTGTACAAGCCCGAGAAGAACCGCGCGGGCACGCTGTGACGCGGAAGTGTTGGCGCCACGGCGACAGGGATTTCCCGTCCTGCGATGCTGCGTCGCTCGTAGCGGACTTGCTTTGGACTTACGAGTGCCATTGGTCAGTTCCCCGCCAACGGATAGAAGTAGAAATTGGTCAATGCAATGAGAGATGCCGCGATGAGGTTCGCGAACCCAATCGGCAGCAGGAATCGCCATTCGAGGTGCATGAGTTGATCGACGCGCAGTCTCGGGAACGTCCAGCGCACCCACATGATCAGAAAGATGATGAAGAAGGCCTTCAGCGAGAACCACGCAACCGGGGGTATCAAATCCATGACGGCGTTGAAGCTTGCCCAGTCTCCGATGTGAAACGGCATCCATCCGCCGAGGAACAAGGTGGCCGCCAAGCCGGCCGCGACAAACATATTGATGAATTCGGCAAGGAAGAAGAAGGAGAAGCGCATGCCGGAATACTCGGTGTGGAAGCCGGCGGCGAGTTCGGATTCGCCTTCAGGAATATCGAATGGAAGCCGGTTGATTTCGGCGGTGGAGGAGATCAAGTAGATTACGAACGCCAACAGACCGACGCCCGGTGCGCGCCACACCCACCATCCATCGTGTTGGCTGGTCACGATGGCCGACAGCTTCATGGATCCCGAAAACAGGACCACTACAAGCAGCGCAAGCGTGGCCGAAAGTTCGTAGGAAATGATCTGTGCACCCGCGCGCATTGCGCCGATGGTCGACCACTTATTGTTGGAACTCCAACCACCGACGAGAATCCCCATCACGCCGAAACCGCCCACCGCACTTACGAAAAGGACGCCGATGCTGATATCGGCAACTTGTTGCAGTGGTCCGTAGGGAATGACACCGAGAATGAGCACCGGCGTTGCGAGCGCAAGAAATGGCGCGAACAGGTGCAACGTCTTGTCGGCGCGCATCGGCACGATGTCTTCTTTGAATAGCAGTTTGATCGTGTCCATGAGCGTCTGGAAGATGCCGAAGGGACCGACACGGTTTGGTCCCAGGCGGCACTGGAAATGGGCGGCGATTTTGCGCTCCAGCCAGATCAACCCCATGCCCAACACCACGACCAGTCCCGCGACCAAGAGCAAGGCAAGGCCCAAGTATCCCAATGTAGGCAGAATCCCCACATTGAGTGAATCGGCGGCTTGCTCCGCAATACTCTTTACTTGGTACGTGGTGTCCATGGCTTACCGATCGATATCCGGAATAACGAGGTCGAGGCTGGACAGGATCGCAATAATGTCTGCGATGCGCCAGCCCGGCGTGATCTCGGTGACTGCCCATAGGTTATTAAAGTTCGGCGAACGGAAATGCCAGCGATAGGGCTTGTCCTTTTCACCGTCGGAAACGAGGAAAACCCCCATCGCGCCGCGCGCGGTCTCGATCTGTCCGTAGTGCATCCCCTTGGGAACGACAATGGGCATGTTGTACCGAAGGGTCATGTAAGGGCCTTCGGGAATGTTGTCGAGCAGTTGTTCGACGATACGCAACGACTC
>JAIBAQ010000151.1 GCA_019695095.1 Candidatus Hydrogenedentota bacterium | reverse complement strand
GGTACCCGATTCCTGGTAGGAGTACAATGCACCCGCGCTGCATGCAAGCGTTACGGGAATGTCCGGGTTCCTGCGAACGGCCTCCCGGATGTGCCTGCCTCGTTCGTACTGCACAGTTGCACTCGCGCCCTCTTCACCAAGCGAGCACACCGCGCAAAGAAGGTGATAGGGCCGGATGGTGAGCGATTCGGCCGCGTTCCCAGCCTCCGGTTCGCCCGGATCTGTCTGGGCGAGCGCGACGGCACCCAGTCCCGACAACCCAACTCCACAGAGCCCCCCGCATTGCAGGAAAGTACGACGTCCCATCTCGCAGTTCTTATTGTGCATCGCTTGATACCCCCTTGAGATCGCGTGCTACTCCTTTAACCCGTTCACAAGACGTAGTCTCCGTTCCGGTATCCCAATTCTACACCCGGCCCCATCTAATGCCAGCCACTTTGATGGCGCCCTCTTCCGGTCAATATCGCCCGTACTCGTCTACCAATTCCCGCATCACGCTGATTCTGTCCTCGCACGCGTGCGGAGGAACCTGATCGCCGGCATTGGCGATTAGACGCGGTCCGTGTTGCTTCAAGTCCAACCAACGCCGCACGGCGCTTTTGAAGTCCTCCAGGGGTGTGTCCGGCAGCCACAAGTGTGGCGGCACCCCCCCCGACAGGATCAGCCCCGGCCCCGCTGCTTCGCGGCACTGCTCAGGCGTCAGGCCGCCGACCGCACCCGGCGTCACCGCGTCGGCGCAATCGACCCCAAGCCCGCTGAATGTGTCCAGCAAACCGTTCAAGCGCCCGTCGATATGCACGGCAACAAACTTTCCCCCTGCATGCAGCCTGCGGACTACTGCCTCGTAGTACTTCTTCGACCACGTCTCGAAGAATCCCGGCGATTGAATGTCGCTCGAAAAATTGTCGCCCACCAGCACCACGTCGGCCGGCGATTCCGCCAGCAGATCGATGCAGCGCAGGTTGTTCTCATTGATTCGCTCGATGACCTCGGCGAGCGCCTCCGGCCAATCCGCTGCCGCGTATACCGTGTTCTCAATGCCCATCCACGCATTCATCACGTGCCCCATGCCGCTATACGCGAAAACCGCATACACGACACCGCTCTCGCCAACGTATTCCTTCCACGAACGATACCGCTCCCAGCGCGGCGTATAGGTCCTACTTCCCAACGCGTAGGCCAACACCCTCAGGTCATGCTCGGTGGCCGCGCCCCATTCGGCAATCCCCCACGCATACGTCTGTTCGTTCCACCGCCGCGTGCGCCGGATGCTCCCCAACGGCGTCTCGTACTCCCACGTAATTTCGCGCCCGTCCTCGCTCTTTTTCACGCTCGCGCGCACATTCTCCCCGTACGCGACATCGACAAACGAGGCAAGATTCGGCAAATAAAACCCAACCCCCATCTTCCTGTGATAGTCGATCAACTCGAATTCAGGTTCCTCGTAGGCGTGGCTGAGGTCCCACGGCAACGCATGCCGGTGATAGAACCAGTGGGACAAATCCAGCATGTAAGGCACGGTATCGGGAGTCTCCCCTCGATAGACCGAAAGGATACGCTCACGCAAACTCATGGAAGGCATACGAAACTCCTAGAGTGCTCGATGGCCAAGGCACGCCAATGCAAACACGACGGCGACCGCAATCAGTGGCAACGCGTACACGGCGCACAGCGCCAGCTTAAAGACGGTTGAACGGCCTTGTGTGCGTATCAGACAACAGAGCGTTCCCGTCGCAATATCCACCACCAGCGCCGTGGGCGTTATCCACTGCCAGCTTAAGGGCGGCCAGCCAGCGAGATCGCCAAATGCCATCAGAAACGCTGCCAGAAACCCATAGGCCGATCCAAATACTGCGCCAAGCGGCGTGGCAAATCGCACAAACATCGCGAAGAAAAACAGGCCGAACAACGGCGCAATTAGCAGGTTGCTCGTCTTGCTTGTTACCTCAAGCAGATTCCCGCTGACGTTTTGGATCACCAAGCTCAGCAGGATCGCCGAAAACCCCACGAAGAACGATGTCCCCTTCGCGAGGGCCATTCGCTGCGCATCGCCAAGGCCCTTCTTGAAGTAACGCTCGACGATGTCCGTGTTGATCACCGTACACGTCGAGTTGATGCCAGACGACAGCGACGACATCGCCGCCGCCAGGATGCCCGCCATGATCAGCCCCGCAATGCCATAGCCGGTAAAATGAACGATGAAATAGGGGAAGAGCGAGTCCGCGTTTTCACTCAGGTTCATCGATTCCGTCAGATACTGCGGATTTGCACGGAAAAACCCGAGCAGGGCGAACCCCAGAACCCCCAACAGCAGTGTCACCAACCCGGTGGAAATATTGTTGATCAGAAATGCCCTGCGCGCAGCCTGTGGATTCCGCGTCGACATAAACCGCTGGATGGCCATCTGGTCTGCGCCCGCGGTACAGATCCACCAGGTCGTTGAACTCACGATCATCCCCACCACGGTGGTACGCACTCGGGGGTCGTAACTGGCAAAGGGCTGCGAGTCCCAATTGGGAGCCCATTGAGTCGGAAACCACGCTATGCCTCCGAGTTTGACCGTAATGATCACGATGGCCGCGATGACTCCGAAGAAGAGAATGATTGCCTGGATGGCATCCGTTAGCACGACGGCCCGAATGCCCCCCAACGACGCGTAGACAACCGTCACGATTCCGATAGCGCACGCCACGTACGGTGTCGTCTGGCCATGCAGGCCGATTGCCACCACCACGACCTTGGACGACGTATAGATGATCAGCCCCATCCAAATAAACCGAATCAACAGAAAGATGATACAGCCAAGCATACGAACGCCCGAGCCAAACCGGTTGTACAGAATCTCGTTGGCGCTTGTCACGGGCAGTTTCGAAATGTAGGGGATAATCAGGAACCCCACGATGAAATACGAGAACGGCAAAGCCAGAACGTCGGCTAGAAACCCCGGGCCATGCCGGATGATTTCTCCGGGCGTGGAGAGATAGGAAATGGTGCTGATCATGGTGGCAAAAAGCGAAAGTCCCACCATGATCGGACTCATCGTTCGTCCGCCAACGTAGTAGTCTTCGGCGCTCTTGTTCCGGCGCGAGTAGTAGAGCCCGATCCCAAGCATGGCCAGCGCATACAGCGCCACCATCGCCCAGTCCCATGCGTCCAGGCCATCTCGCAGTGCGGAAATTCCGGGCGGCGGGGTGCTTTCCCCGCAGGCCTGCGATACGGCGCATGCCGTGAGCAGCGCCCATCGCCACCATACTCTGCTCGTCATCGGCCCCCCCCCCGTGCACGGCTGGACTGCCGGCCTCGGCTACTCGACCAGCGCCCAGCGAATTGAGGTCTCGTCCGTCGTCGTCCCCGCGTAATAGACTATAAGCGCCCCGCCGCCAATCCGCTGTGCCGTCGCGGGAAGTCCTAACGAGAATTGCGCCATCTCCGCCCACGCATCCTGCATCGTGGACTTGGTCCACGTCTGCGACGCAAGGCCGGCGTCGTACAGCACTAGCTCCTCGGCAGCGGGCCACGAACGGCCTCCGTCCACACTCCGGCGAACGCTGATTCGGGGCGCACTTGTGCGATCAACGTACGGCATCGCCAGCGAACCATCCGCCAGCGCAAAGACCGGCGCGGGCTGGCCCGGCACCCCCGTGTCCCACGAAGACGACCAAGTCACTCCGTTGTCCAGCGATTCCGACGCGTGGATGGCGAGATACGATGCCGTCTCGCGGTCAAAGGTCCAGAACACGTCCAATATCCGCCCATCCGGCAACACCGATGGACGCTGGTCCCAATAGAAGACTCGATTGGAGGGGTCCTGCGATACCAACGAATAGCGGGGCCATGTGCGGCCCGAATCCCGCGAGTACATCAACACCGACGCATGCCGCCACGGTTCCTCGTCGTAGTAATGCTTGTTCAGCTCGAATTGGATTGCCCATTCGCCGGACCCAAGCCGCAGTGGGGGACCCGTGATCGGCGTCGGCATCTGGAACGGCGACGTGTCCACGAGCTTCGGCCTCGACCACGTCATTCCCGCATCGTGCGACGCGGAAAGAAAGACACGGCTGTCCAAAAGCCCTTCGGTCTCTTCGTTGAAAAACGGCAGGTCGGGTTCGGAATGATCGACCCAGTATATCGACGCAACAACGGTCTCGTCGTCCATCACGCCCAGCCCCGCGGCACGAAACAACCCCGGCCTCCCCTCGATTTCCGGTGGCGTGAACGGATCAATGGGCTCGCACCACGATTGGCCGTGATCATCCGACCACGTTACCAGTGCCCGTTGTCCGCGCATTCCTGACTTCGTAGGGGCTGCGCGAAACGAACATAGCCAGCGCCCCCCTTGAGTTACGCACACGGACGGAAACGCGCAGCTTTGCCGGTCCGAGCCGCGTTGAGAGCCATGGACAAGTCCTTCTCCAACAATCTTCATCGGCGTAGGGACCCCGTGTTTTGCCACGGCGGCTCGATGTCCGTCATCGTCATCTCAATCGCTTCATGAATGCGACGAAGGCACCACCGCCCGCGGCAGCGTTTGATACCATACATGACACGCGCCTACGTCACAATTTCGCCAAAGCCGTTCGCAGGCTCGCCGTCGCAGAACGATGGGGCACGTCTCGCTTTCTTGTCCAAAGCCATCACGCCGCGTACTCTGCGCAGTGCATGCTTTTGACCTCCTTCTTCACACTCCCTATACTCTTCCAATCGATAACATAAGGATTCGCTCGTGTCTAATGATGAGATTGTCTTCAAGATTCTGTGGTTCGTTTGCCTCCTGTTTTCTCTTTCGGTGCACGAAGCCGCGCACGCCGCCATCGCCAGCCGTTGCGGCGACCCTACCGGACGCCTCCTTGGGAGAGTCACGCTCAATCCCATTCCCCATATCGATCCCATCGGCACACTGGTGATGCCCCTCATCATGATATTCACCAACGTCCCGTTTCTCTTCGGCTGGGCCAAGCCCGTTCCGTTCAACCCCCGGAATCTGCGCCATCCCCAGCGCGACCCCGTTCTGATAGCCATCGCCGGGCCTCTCTCCAACCTGTTGCTGGCGCTACTGACGATCTTTATCCTCCGAATCGCGTTTCTCTTCTTCGGTGTCGAAGCCGTGTACGACTCGCTGTTCTTTAAGCTGGCCGATACCATGATGATACTCAACTTCATCTTGCTGCTATTCAATTTGATTCCTGTCCCGCCCCTGGACGGTGGACACGTGCTCTATTATTTCCTACCGGAAAGTGGACAGCGGTTTCTCGATCAAATTGGTCCCTTCGGAATTCTCTTCGCAATCTTCGTGGGCAGCCGTTTCATAGAAAAGCCCTTGACACTTCTCGCGCAAATGGCGGACAGGCTATTGTTCCTCGGCATACCCATCCAGTAAGGCTGTGCCCCATCGCAAACGAGACTCTTTTTGCCGCCTCTGCGCAGATGACACTTGAGCCACTCGTGTCGTCCACATCCTCCCCGTGAAAACATCCACCCGCATCTGTCATCATACAAACCTGAGCGTGTCGACGCGCCACCTCACTCGGGGACACTGTGGAAACGAATCTCGAAGACAACGGACCTACGCCCACTCCGCCTGCGACCGGCGAATCCGGTTGGCGGCGCTCCGTTTCCATGCCCTCGCTGCCCGAGGCATTCTCAACCATACGCGTATCCGAAACCGCCTCGTTCTGGCGCAAACTCCTGGCATTCACCGGTCCCGGTCTCATGGTCGCCGTGGGATACATGGACCCCGGAAACTGGGCCACGGACCTTGCCGGCGGCGCAAAATTCGGCTACACGCTCCTGTCCGTCGTCCTCGTTTCCAACTTCATGGCCATCCTGCTCCAACACCTGGCCCTGAAACTCGGCGTCGTCTCAGGACGCGACCTCGCTCAAGCCTGCCGCGACCACTATTCGCCCGCCGTTAGTTTCATCCTCTGGATTCTCTGCGAAATCGCCGTTGCCGCATGCGACCTCGCGGAAGTTATCGGTTCGGCCATCGCGCTTAACCTTCTCGTCGGCATGCCACTCGTTCTCGGCGTCCTGCTCACCGCCGGCGACGTGCTGCTCGTCCTTATCATGCAATCCCGCGGCTTCCGTTACGTCGAGACCCTTGTCGCCGGCCTCATCTTCGTCATCGGCGGATGCTTCGCCTTCGAAATGCTCTTCTCCAAGCCCCCCGTCGGAGCCATGCTCGCGGGACTTGTTCCCTCGCCCCAAATCATCACGCACCCCGGAATGCTCTACATCGCTATCGGCATCCTCGGCGCGACTGTCATGCCCCACAACCTCTACCTGCACTCCAGCATCGTGCAAACCCGCGCCTTCGAACGCACCGATACCGGAAGATCCATGGCTATCAAATTCGCGACCATCGACTCCACCGTCGCGCTCCTGATCGCTTTCTTCATCAACGCATCCATACTCGTGCTGAGCGCCGCCGCCTTCCACGGTACCGGCCACCAAGACGTCGCAGACATCGGCGACGCCTACGCGCTCCTCTCCGGCACGCTCGGCGTATCCATCGCCAGCGTCCTGTTTGGCGTCGCCCTTCTCGCCGCCGGCCAAAACTCCACCCTCACCGGCACCATGGCCGGACAGATCGTCATGGAAGGTTTCCTCGCGCTGCGCTTGCGCCCCTGGGTACGCCGACTGCTCACAAGACTGGTCGCCATTGTCCCTGCCGTGACCGTCGCCGCACTCTACGGTGAACACGGCATCGCGGAATTACTCGTACTCAGCCAAGTTATCCTCTCGCTCCAGCTCAGCTTCGCCGTCGTACCCCTCGTTCAATTCACCAGTGACCGCGCAAAGATGGGGCAATTCGTCAATCCCCGATGGCTCGTTGTGCTTGCCTGGTTCATCACGGCGATTATCGTCAGCCTGAATGTATACCTGCTGTACGAGACCTTTGCGGAATGGCTATGAACTCGGAGACTCCACCATGTACCGCCACATTCTGATACCACTCGAAAACTCGCCCACCGACGAAGCCATTCTCCAACACATCCGCGGCCTCGCACGCCTTACAAACGCCAAGCTCACGCTCATTCATGTCGCCGACGGATTCATGGCCCGCAACCAACGCTACCTCGACGAGTCCCCCGAAATGCGCGACGACTGCAACTACCTCGCCAAACGCAGCCAGGAACTCGCCGCCGAAGGCTTCGAAGTCGACGCCATCCTCAAATGCGGCGAACCCGCAAAATTCATCCTCGAAGTTGCCGACGAACTCCAATGCGACCTCATCGCCATGGCCACCCACGGCCACCGCTTCCTTAGCGACCTCATCCTCGGCAGCGTCGTCTCCGGCGTCCGCCACCGCGCAAAGGTTCCCGTCCTCCTTATCCGTGCCGGCGCATAGACCGCCACACCCCACAAACCGCCGGAACCTCCTTGCCCATCTTGCCCATACAACTTCTTCCGACCACCCCAACAAAAGAAAAGCCGCAGACGGGCACATCCACCCGCCTGCGGCCAACTATCCAAAACACTTTACTTCGATGTCTTCAGGTCCAGCTTCACATCAACATCCACGTCCTGCGCTTCAAGAATGTCTTTGATCGCCTGAAGCAACGCGCTTCCGGAAACCTCGTCCGTTCCTGCGACTGTTATCTTCGTCACAAGCCCATTGGCATTTCGCTCCACTTCAATGGTCGGATCGGCACTCGCTGACGGCAGCTTCCGATCGAACGTGATTGCATTATCGCTCGTAAGTAAGCCTTCATTTGTGACCACCGTCACCTTCGCCGAAGGCGACGTGCTCCCATTCCCTGCGATGACTTCGTGCCAAGCAGGTACCAATGCCACCACGGTGTTCACTCCCGTAGCAACCAGCGTACACTCGCGCCCACCCACTTGAACCGCCTTCACCACGGATACGTTACCCTTGCTCAAACCGGCTCCCGATATGGCAATGGCGGTTGGAGCATTGAACCAGCCGTGATCAGGCTCGAAAGTGATGCGCTTTGCGTCCTCTAAGTCTTTGTATGTTGGCTTCGCGGGCTGTGGCGGAATGGGGCAGAGGACTGATTCTCCCAACGCTTGTGCCTCTAGCGTACGATAGCGCCGCTCGAGTTCTCCCAGTTCATCACCCCAAATACGGCCGCCCTGATCTACCGCAAGCTCCATTTCCTCCATCGCCCTGCCTAATTCTGTTGCCATACCGATACGCTGAGACATCGCAAATCGCATAGGCCGCGCATCAGGGAGGTTCAGCACGTACCGCGAGAAGTATTTGGACATTGGTATTGCAGTTCCAACGTAATCCCTTCGCTCCGCAGGGATCCACCGCGACGATGTCTGGAAGACGATGCGATCCCACCCCTTCTTCGATACGTCCAATTCGCCCTCTTCGCAGATCAGCAGAACTACCGCTGGGAAACTGTAAGGATTCAACACATTGGCCGATCCTTTTTCCTTATCCAGCGGGTCGCCCAATGCCTGAAACGACGGCATAACGCGAAATCCGAAGCTCCACCCGTCCGTATAACTAGTCACGACAGGTATGGGCGTCCGAGTTGCTGCATCATAAGAGAGTCGCTCCGCATACGACCCCATGACTTCCGACATGTGTTGTTGGCCCGCTCCCATCAATAAAGCGCTCAAGTAACTAGCAAGCGCAATCTGCTCACGTTCGCTGTTACGCAAGTCCAGAACTTGAGCTTCTGTGGACGGGAAGATGGAGAGTGCACTGGGCTGCCTGCTGTTCGTGTCCTCCAGACTGGAATACTCGAAATCATCCTCGAAGGGGTCCTCTTTATCGGAACTTCCTGCACCGTCACCCTGCTTTTGGGGAGCTGGTGCAAATGACCGCCTAGCGCCGACTGCACGTTCCCCTGAAGCATTCTTGGGCCTAGCATAGTCCAGCGTCACATTGATGTCGCAGATGTAACCTTTGCGCGTCTTCCATCCTGGATTACACGACACTTCGAAAATCGCGAGATACGCCTTCTGAGTCTTCGAGATTCCTGCAGGATTCGCGAGATACTTCAGAACATTCTCTGTCAATTTGTCGTTCAAGCCTATGAGTAGCGCCTGCCTCTCCGAGATGGCGCTGGGCGGAGTTGCCGCAGGTAAGGGCGCGGCAAACTTCTCGCTGCTCAGCACCCCAGCGGCTTGATTGGTAAGAGGAAGTTTCGAAGTCAATGCCGGTGTAGAAGGCGCAACCTCGCCCCGCTCAATCGACAGCGATGTGTCCGGTCCCTCTCCGAACTTGAATCCCCCTTGACCACCCGAGAACAGAATACCCTTGTTGCCGGTTGCAGCCGCAGCGGCTGCTTTAGCTACTGTTGCAGCCGTATCTGTTGTCGTCCCTGTCGATGTATCACCAGTGCCCCCTTCCCCTTCGGTCGTTCCTTCACCGCCATTCGCGGGGGAAATTGACAAATCCACTTTTTTGGGGCCAAGCGACTGGATGAACTGTATGAACCCGTTCAAGTCGAGTTGAGTCTGAGATGAAGTCTGGATATTCAGAGATTGCTCTAGACTGCGTTGTACAGTCCCTTGGTAACCCGATTTGGCACTCTCAACGTATTCCTTTGGATCCTTGCTGTAATCGAGAGCAAACTGTCCTTTGTTCTCCACCAGCAGCGGAATAGAGATACTGGCCGTACCCCACGCGTCCACAAGCCGTTCGACTTTGGCCAGACTCGTCGCCGCCTTCTTCACGTGCTCGTTTTCAATCGAGACATGAGCACAACTTGCGGCGAGTAGCATAGAAACGACTACAGAGAGAACTGCTGATACTCGTCTAGACACAGCACACCTCCCGCGCCCCATTGCAGGGCAAATACGTCGCGTGAGCGACTTTGTTGGATGAGACCCGCCTGAATTGTCCATACCCCGCAATACAAGCGGCACTAAGACCAGATGCAAACCAGCGCTACTATTGCACCCAAGCCCTCAGATTGTCAATGACATTTATTTGTCTACATGCAATGCTATTGACGAAGTCATGATCATATTCATCAATAGACATATACATAGAACAACCATCTCCAAACTGCTCCGCAAATCCCTCAAGTCCCGGAATGCGAGGCAACTCGTTGCACACTCATTCTATTCTCACAGCCGAACTTCCGATCCCAGCGCCCTCTCTGAAGGGACTTAACTTATTCTCCTCATCCGCTCCAGCCCCTGAACCTATACATTCCAAGAAAAGCTAGCCTCTTCTCGTCCATCATGTTCGCTTGCTGCAACCTTTCCCGCAACCGTACTGTACGAAACTCCACTCCTTGCGAATCGCGCATACATACCGCGAGAATAGTCGCACGCTAGTCCGCAATTTGCACCGGCGCGATTGAGCGCCGACGCAAATTGCTCACGTGCAAGACTTTGAGGTTATGCCATGAGGATTTCTCTCGAACACACTCTCTTCTTGGAGAACCACTTTGTGTTTAGCAGCAAATCTCGCAAACTCACTTGTTACGAGAGAGGTTCAAGTGTGTTCGTGAGAAATCCGGGCTAGGGGGGCCGACGTGACGTCGTGCTGAAACAGGGGGACAACATGAAGCGTTTGATTCTCTCCTTGGTCATTCTGACCTTGGGCTCAATCTCTGCCTTCGGACAATTCAATCTTTCAATTACCACGCAGCCCTATCTCAATGGCGGGTTGTTTACAAACCCGGTCATCGGCAAAGTGTCAACGCCCGTCACGGTCACTGTGCGAGCCCAGATCAGCGGCCAAGCTCCCGCTGCAATTAAAGCATCGCTCAGAATTGCAGACGCCCGCGGAGTATCCGTCGCTGCACAGGAACTCGTTCTCAAGACTAACGCCACATCCGCCGAGGCCGCCTGGAAGTGGACGCCAAAGAGCGACGGCCTCTACGAGATTCGTGCCCAGATCGACTCTGGCCTACTTTTGAAAGAGGACGACGAAACGGACAACGAGGCGTCCATCACCTTTCCCGTGACGGTGGCAAATCGTCCCATGCATTTCGTGTGGTACCACGAATCGCCCAATACGCGATGGGCCACGTGTATCACCTCCGTTGGCTCGGAGGAAAGCATCGTTCGATTGGGTGAACGCGGCGTCGCGGGCCTCAATTGGGAATATGCCGGCATGAGCTGGTCCTACTACGACAAAGAAAACGCCAAGAACAACCCTGCCGACGAACTGACCAAGCTTGAACAACTCTTCTACGACAAGCTCACGCGACCCGGTGTGTCTGTCGGTTTCGGGCTCGACGAGTGCGGCGGCTACCCCGGCACATGGCCTGCGCAAGCTTCCATTGCCTCCATGCGCGCTCTGGTGCGCGCCCGCGAAGTACAACCTGACCGCATCTTTGCTGTGTGGAACGGCGGTGGCATAAGCCCTGAATTGGCGGCACAGATTCGACTTGGCGCCGACTTCCTGCTTCTCGAAACCTATCTATGGCGCGCAACCCCCGACGAACTCGGCGCGGACGATATCTATCAAGTCATCACCGATCGCATCGACCCCACGATCCGATCCATGGACATGTTCCAACCGGCTTACGGCAACAGATGCTACACACTGCTTGCGCTCGACACGTCCGAGCGCCCTGATCGCTGCGACCTCGGCGAACAGGAGAATGTGGTCCGCTTCATCCGGCAGCATTTCCCTGAAATGCGCGGCATTGCCTGGTACAACAGCGGCTACGGCCCCGAATCCTACGGCTTGAAACGAACCAAAGAAACCGACCGCCAGCATGAAGCCGTGCTCGCAAACGCGGATCGGCTGTGTCTCGAGTACTTCATCAAACCGTGCCTGACATTCTTGCCTCAGGCGCTCTTTCTCACAAAGACCGATAAGGGATATGACCTCGTCGCGGCAGTGAGCAACATCGGCGGCATGAATTCCGGTCCCGTCACGGTCGAGTTCCTGGTCGATGGCGCCGCCGTCGGCACAGCCAAAACCGGCCAGGTTCCCGCGGGCAATGGACGAAACCAGGATCGTGCCATCCTGAGATACCCGATTGCCTTGTCTCCAGGTCCGCACACGATTGCCGCTCGTATTGTTGACTCAATCGCGAGCACCGTGGTCGAACCGTACATCGAGGCGAACCGGTTCTTGCACTAATTCCCAGGGCGCGGCCGCGTTGCACGTCCCAAGACGCACCCCAGCGGGATGCACCTCAGCGGGAAGCGCTCGTATGCACCTTTCCATGCAAATTTGCTATACTCCGTCATCCTGCCGGGTAACGTGGTTTCACAAGCCCTGTCTCAGACAGGGCCTTGTTTTTGGGAGTACAACATGAGCGTTCCGTCATCCGAGTTGCCGAAGAATTACGCGCCCGAAGAAGTCGACGCGCGGTGGAAAGATGCTTGGAAATCATCCGGCGTATACGCGTGGGATCCCTCACGCGGGCGCGACGAAACCTTCGTCGTCGACACGCCGCCCCCAACGGTCAGCGGCTCGCTCCACGTCGGCCACCTCTTCAGCTACTCCCACCAGGACTTCATCGTCCGTTACCAACGCATGCGCGGCAAGAACATCTTCTTCCCCATCGGCTGGGACGACAACGGCCTGCCCACCGAACGCCGCGTGCAGAACCTCTACAACGTGAAGTGCGAAGCACACCTCCACTACGACCCGAACTTCAAAGGCGAACGCGGCCGCAAAGGCGCGCCCTTGCCCATCAGCCGCAAGAACTTCATCGAACTCTGCGACGTCGTCACCCGTGAAGACGAAGAGGCCTTCCGCCATCTCTGGACGCGCCTCGGCCTCTCCTACGACTGGGACCAGGAATACGCCACCATCGACGTCAACTGCCGTCGCATCTCGCAATGGAGTTTCCTCGAACTCTTTGAGAAAGGCGAGGTCTATCAGGCCGAACGCCCCGTCATGTGGGACGTCGACTTCCGCACCGCCATCGCACAAGCCGAAGTCACCGACAAAGAATGCAACAGCGCGTTCCATTTCTTGCGCTTTGGCGTTGAAGGCACATCCGATTACATCGTCATCGCTACCACGCGCCCCGAACTGTTGCCCGCGTGCGTTGCCGTACTCGTCCATCCCGAAGACGAACGTTTCCGTCACCTCATTGGCAAGAACGCCGTCACCCCGCTCTTCCAAGCGCCCGTTCCCATCATGGCCGATCCCAAGGCCGACCCCGAAAAGGGAACCGGCATCGTAATGGTCTGCACCTACGGCGACCAGACCGACGTCGAATGGGTTCGCCAATACAGCCTGCCCGTTCGCCAGGTTCTCGATCGCGACGGCCACCTCACAACACTGCGTTTCACGTCTCCCGCAGAAGGCGGCCGCTTCATAAGCCTCAATCCCGAAGCCGCCAACGAAGTCTATGCGCAAATCCAGGGACTCTACGTGAAGAAGGCGCAGGCCCGTCTTATCGAAATCGCCGAAGCCACCGACGGTATCATTGACCGTCCTCGTCAAGACATCACGCACGCGGTAAAATTCTTCGAGAAGGGCGACCGCCCCCTCGAACTCATTCCGACCACTCAATGGTTCTGCCGCATCCTCGACCACAAGCAGGCCCTTGTTGAACAAGGCCGGAAGATCCAATGGCATCCCTCGCACATGGGCATTCGCTACGAGCACTGGGTCGAAGGACTCAACCAGGATTGGTGCCTCAGCCGTCAACGCTTCTTCGGCGTACCCATTCCCATCTGGTACAAACTCGACGGCGAAGGCCGCATCATTCGTGAGAACCCCATACGTCCATCGCTCGAATCGTTGCCCATCGATCCGCTCAGCGACACGCCTCCCGGCTACACGCCCGAACAGCGCGACCAGCCCAACGGATTCACCGGCGACCCCGATGTTCTCGATACGTGGGCCACGAGCTCCCTTACACCGCAAATCGCGACGCAATGGGTCCTAGCGCCCGATCGCCACGCCAAGCTATTCCCGATGGACGTTCGCCCCCAGAGCCACGAAATCATCCGCACATGGGCCTTCTACACCATCGTCAAGGCCTACCTGCACGAAAACGAAATCCCGTGGCGCAACGTAGTCATCAGCGGCTGGATTCTCGACCCCGACCGCAAGAAGATGTCCAAGAGCCAAGGCAACGTCGTCACGCCCGAACCACTGATCGATCAGTTCGGCGCGGACAGCGTTCGTTACTGGGCCGCGCGCGCCCGTCTCGGCGTCGATACTGCGTACGACGAACAAGTCTTCAAAGTAGGCAAGCGCCTCAGCACGAAGGTGTTCAACGCCGCGAAGTTTGCGCTCGGCCGTTTTGAAGGTATCGATCCCGCACTGCTCACGCCAGACAAAGTCACCTGCGAACTCGATCGCGCCGTCATCCGCGAGTTGCGCCCGCTGATCCAGCGTGCCACCGAAGCCTTTGACGGCTTCGACTACGCTCAAGCCTTGTCACTGACCGAAGACTTCTTCTGGCGCACCTTCTGCGACAACTATCTTGAACTCGCGAAGCCACGCACCTATGACGATGGTCTGACGCCGGGCCGCCTATCCGCCGCAACAACCCTGCGCATCGTCCACCGCGCCATCACCCGCATGCTCGCGCCCTTCCTGCCCTTCCTCTCCGAAGAGATATGGCACTGGTGCTATTCCGAAGATGCGGACATGAACGAATCCATTCACCGCAGCCCTTGGCCCACACTCGACGAACTCGCATCCATCCCGGAACCTGCCCACGCACAAACCTGGGACGCCTCCATCGAGATTGTCGATGCCGTTCGCAAAGCCAAAGCCGAAAAGAACCTCAGCATGAAGGCACCCGTCGCCGAGATAGTGGTTGTTATCGACGCAATGCTCCTCATTGCCATGGATGCCACCAAAGACGACATCATGCGCATGCTCCAAATCGCGGAATTCACCTCCCGCGCAGGCAAACCCGAAACAGGTCTGACCCAAGTCTCGGTGTCCCTGGAGTCCGGACCCGAGTAGTCTTTTCAGCTCAATCTATATCGTCTATCTCTGTCGATGCCTGTCCGTGTCTGTCCGTGTTCGTCCGTGT
>JAIBAQ010000150.1 GCA_019695095.1 Candidatus Hydrogenedentota bacterium | reverse complement strand
TGTACACATCCCCATTGCCATGCCCCGTCTAATCTGATACGCTGTATTGGTGTTGTGTTTCGCATTGCCATATCTGGGGGTGTAGGTGTCTGAGCATCGGACAGTCAGGGGGAAAGATGAAGCGAGCGTTGGTTTACGCTTTCTGCGCGTGGATAGGTGCGTTCATCGTCTATTCGGTGGTTGCGCCACTCATCGCGCCGCCGGGTGCTGACCTCCGCGCGGGAGGAGCCCGGGCCAGCGAACTCGCACTGATGACCATCGTGCCACTGGCGTTTGTGGGTGGCCTGCTGCACCAAAAGGCCATAGACAAACGCGAACGATAAGGCAATCGCGACCGGTAATTTTCGACTGCATCGAGACTCCTCGCTGTGGCGTGGTCTTATCGCCATATTCACCGAGTTTTCCATCCATTCCCTGCCACGCACACGCTCACACTTCTCATCCTGTCTATCCTGTGCATCCTTGTTGACGACTCTTCCGCGTCCCCATGCCATGGACCGCAGTGTAACGAGGCCACTCCTGAATAGGGGGATACCCCGGTGCGTCCATCTCTGATGCCGGACTGCATGCGCATTCACTGCCTTATTGCAGGCTCACAGGCGTTGGCGTAGACTCGCTGTCTGTCCACTGCTCAGAATAAGGAGACATACCATGAAGGACACCAGCACGGTTGAAGGCGGGGATGTGGGTATTCCGAGGCGTGATTTCATGAAGAGTGCTGCCAGCGCGGCGGCCATTTCGGTAATCCCGCATACTTTCCTTATCGGCGCCAGCAGGAAGAAGAAGTCCGCGAATTCGAAGCTCAATATCGCGGCCGTGGGTATCGGCGGTATGGGCAAGAATAACATCAAGGCGTGTGAGACGGAGAACATCGTGGCGCTGTGCGACATTGATGATGAGTACGCCGGGCCGATATTTGCGAAGTATCCGAAGGCGAAGAAGTACACGGATTACCGCACGATGCTGGAGAAGGAGAAGCGTATCGACGCGGTGATCATTGCGACGCCCGATCACACGCATGCCCCGATCGCGATGGAAGCCATTCGCGCGGGCAAGCACGTATACGTCCAGAAACCTCTCTCGCATTCGGTGAATGAAGCGCGTGCGATGACCGAGGAAGCGCGGAAGCACAAAGTGATGACGCAGATGGGTAACCAAGGTCATTCGGGCGAAGGCACCCGGCAAATCTGCGAATGGATTTGGAGCGGCGCAATCGGCGAAGTGCGCGAGATTCACGCGTGGACGAACCGCCCCGTGTGGCCGCAGAGCATCGAAGTGGATCGTCCCGCCGACACGCCGCCCGTGCCCGCGACATTGGATTGGGACCGTTGGATTGGCCCGGCTCCGATGCGTCCCTATCACCCCGATTACTTGCCGCAGAAGTGGCGCGCGTGGTGGGATTTCGGAACAGGGTCGCTCGGCGATTTGGGGTGTCACATTCTGGACCCCGCATTCTGGGCGCTTAAGCTGAAGTATCCCGTGAGCGTAGAGGCGTGCATCTCGGCGTATTGGCACGCGTTCTGGAAGAAGACGACGCCGAAAAACGAAAACTATCCGCGCTCGTCAATCGTCCGGTACAAGTTCCCCGAACGCGAAGGACTGCCTGCACTGAATCTCACTTGGTACGACGGAGGGATGATGCCTCCGCGGCCGGAGGAACTCGAGGATGGACGTCCGATGGGCGATTCGGACGGCGGCCTTCTGTTCGTCGGCGACAAGGGCAAGCTCATGACGGGTTGTTACGGTCTGAATCCCAAGCTCATTCCCGAAACGCGCATGGCCGAATTCAAAGCGCCCGCGCCGAGTATCCCGCGCATCCCCGGCGATTCGGACGGTCACGAGCAGGATTGGATTCGCGCATGCAAGACCGGAACTCCCGCGTGCTCGAATTTCGACTACTCGGGTCCGCTGTCGGAGATGGTTCTCATGGGGAACCTGGCGGTGCGTTTCCCCGAACGGAAACTGCTGTGGGACGGCGAGAAAATGGAAGTCACCAACAATGCGGAAGCCAACACGTATGTGCGCCGCGTCTATCGAGAGGGATGGACCCTGTAGAACATCTGGAAATGTATAGTCGGACTTCTCTCCCCGGGGTCCCAGTGCACCCCGGGGGGTGAAGTCATTCACGCCTGCTTGATCGTCTACTCGGAGTTCACATTCCGGTGAGCGCCTCTGCCACGCCTTTCCTCACGCGTTGCACTTCCGCCCATTGACGGTCTTCGGTGCGCGCTCGGATTTCGCTTGCATCGGCATAGGCGGGCAGTTCGTTGTCGTCGGCCACAACACAAAATGCCGCGACTGCCGTTGCTTGGTTCTCAAGGAGATCTTGAGCCGCCTTGATGGCTTCCGGCTTCGCGGTCGCTTTCTTCGCTTCCACAGCCTGCCGCAGCGTCGTGAGGATGCCGTAGTCTTCGATGCCGTCGCGGACGGCTTCCCAACGTTTGCTGGTGACCACGCCATTGCCTGAATACACGAGAAGATAGTCGTAGCGCGCATTGGGGACATACCACGGATCGTCCACGGACGTGCAATAGGACCAGAATCCAATTCCGGTAAGGCCGTGCTGCCATGCAAGCCATGAGATCCCACGGTAGTATCCCAGCGGCGAAAGATGTTTCGCATTGTCGTCGCATTCGTAGGTCCACACGGGCTTGCCCGACTCTTTCATGATTGCGAGCTTGCCCGCATTCTTCGGCTCAAGGAGCAGGCCGCCTCGATTGGGACACCAGATGTCCACGTAAGGAACCATCGAACGCAATTCGTCTTCCGTGATCCCGCCGACGGGGTCGGTGTACATCTGCACCTTGGGATCGGCCTCGCGCGTGAGCTTTGCCATGTGCAGATACGCTTCCACGAGTCCCTTGTGCAGTCCCGGTTCGTCAATCGGATACAGCGCGTATCCATCGTATCCTACGCCCAGTTCCGCAAGGTGCTTGACCCACGCGCGTATCCACTGCACATAGGCCTTTGCATACGCGTCGGAATTCACGTCCCCGGGTCCCTGCAAGGCGCCCTGATATCCGCAGAACAGGATGATCCCATGCGGCGCATGCTGCTTCACGTAGGGGTCGTGTTCGCTGAAGTCAATTTCGCCAACGATGTTGCCGTCCGCGTCGAACGTTGCCTTGGGCATGAACAGCCCCACGAACACATTGGTCCCGTGCTCAATCTGATCGTGCATCGCTTCTTCGGGATAGTCTTTGAGCATCGACGAGTGCACGTAGCCCCAACCGCAATTGCGCAGCGGCTTCTCCGTGGATACGCGTGCATTCCAGACGGTCACACTCAACGGCGCCCGTGACTCGACAGGTGTAACATCGAGGCTCTTGAGCAGGACTTCGCTCTTCCATTCGCCCGGCGCGACTGCGTTGCTGTCGACATTGAACCAAAGCTGTCGTGCTCCCCACGCAGGCACGTGAAGGACACTCGCTTGATTGACGGCCGCCAGGGCATCTGCCGACATATCACTGCGCTCGGTCGGCACATCCAGTACTTCGAACAAGCTGATTGCATCCTTTGCCACGATGGTCTTGTCGCCGTTGCTCAAGGGCGCCAGTGTGACGCGAAAGGCCCTGGGTTTGTTCGAAAGATTGAAGACGTTCAGTGCCGCCGACTCCTTTTCGTTCGCGAAGGCGCATACGGAAAGCTCACCCGGCTTGTCGTGGTCCCGCGCGAGGTCGGCAATTCCTGTAAAGGGTCGCCACGGGTTTGCGGCTCGCACCACAGCGGTCGTGCCTTCCGCAGCGGCGCCGAGGGCCAGACCCGACAGCATCTCCAGATCGGTTGCATCACGAAGTATTGAAGCCAGCGACTCGCGAAGATCGATTCGCGTCATGTCGTCAGCCGTGCCTGCGGCCTGAACCTTCGAGCGAAGAGCGTCGAGCTTTGTGCCCGCGAAGCAGACCCGTTCCTCAAGACCTCCAGCATCGATCAGCTTGGGCAATCGGTCACGCACGGTTCCCAATTGCCGATCGGCATCCGCAACTTCCTTCGCGAAGGGAACAACGTGAGCGCTCTGTTCACGCCGCGCTACCACGCGATTGCCTTCCGTAACGGTGCACACGAAGCGGAGGTCGGAGGTCTCTGTGGCGGGAATCATGTACGGCAATTGCAGCTCAAAGGTCTCATCGTCGAATTCCCGCTCGGCGAGCGTTGGTTCACCGCCGTTTCGCGCGACCTCAATTCGAACCGACTGACGCTTATGTTCGGGGTTGCTCACCTGCGAATGCACGAAGTTTGTACCCACGTACATGGAGCCGAAATCGGCCACAAGTACCGACGGAGCTTGTTTCTGATCTGCGAGGGCAGAACCTGTGCGCTTTGAGTTGAAACGGTATTCCGGCCACGCGACTTTGGCGTCGCGTTTCGCGCCGGGCCAATGAAACGCCTGAAGCGATTCCGCCGCCGCGGGCACAACGACGCTCAGACCTGCGTCGCCGAGGACTGCGAGGGTGGCCGTTGCGTTTGATGGACCCGGCAACGGAACACGCACCTTCAGGGTTCCTTTCGGATCGAATACATGCACGGCCCGGCTGTATCCCGCGACGAGGATCTCCATCACGCCGTCGCCGTCCACATCGCCCACGGACGGCGAGCGCCGAACCCGCTCTTCCACGTTGGCAGTCCACACGGATTGCCCCTTGGCTGTGACGCAAAACAACGTGCCCGAGAGATCCGCAGCGTATATCTCGGCTTGGCCGTCGCCATCCGCATCGGCCACGGTAATGGCGCTGTCGATTTCGCGTTGCGTCGGACACGTCCAGATGGACTTGCCCTTGGCATCAAAGGCTTGAAGCGATTTTCCAACCCCACACAGAATCTCAGGAGTATTGTCGCCGGAGAGGTCGCACACTAGCGGGCTGCCAACCAATTCTCCGTCAACCTGCCATAGCCGCTTACCCTCTGCGGAAATACACAGCAAACCGGACTTCTCCGATCCGACCAGTACTTCAGATGTCCCGTCCTTGTCGAGGTCGGCGATGGCAGGACAGGAGACTTTGCCGAGGTCGTCTTGATACACCCACGCCTGCTCACCCGATGCACGCAGACAAATGACAGCGCCGTCGCGGTTACCGGTGACGATCTCCGGGCGGCCGTCGCTATCGAGATCCCCGACGGCTAACGCCGTGAGCCCCCATTCGGGTGGAGCTGGCAGCGACGTGTCCCAGACAATCTTGCCGGTACTCCCGTCCAGGCAGACGACGAGACCCTTTCGATTCATTGCGATGACTTCCGGTTTGGAGTCTCCTGTGACGTCGCCAATCGTGGGAGGAAAACATACGGCAGAACCGGTCTCATGCCGCCAAATCTCTTTTCCCTGCGCGTTAAGGGCTACGACCAGGCCCGCGGTCGTGCCTACGACAATCTCGGTACTCCCATCGCCATTGAGGTCGCCAATACCCGGCGATACATCTACATGCCCGGCTGGCGGGGCATAGGTCCACAGCGTCTCTTGCGCCGACGCGGCCCCAATCGACAACGAAACACAGAAGACCAAAAGCGCACGTATCATGGGTATTTGCTCCGGTTGAGACTTCTGGCGGCACTGACTACTGGCTTCCGCACGATGGTAGTGAGTGCTACCTACACTTAGCAACCTCCTTCAACCTTGGCCATGAGTGCAGCGCTTTCGCTTTCGATCAGACCGGTTATTGCCCCGCTTCCTTTCGGTCTTCTTTGCTCAGGACCCCATCGCCATTGCGGTCCATGCGCTTGAATATGCCCTCATTCATGCGCGGAAAAGCGGCTGTCGCCTCTTCAAATGAGATCTTGCCATTGCCATCTGCATCGGCCTCCTTGATCTTCGCGGCTACGGCGAGTTGAATCTCCTGGACTGTCAGCGCAGAGTCTCCGTCCGCATCAGCCTTCTTGAAACGTTCCTCGTCCATTCGAGGAAATGCTTTCTGCGCTTCGTCCATGCTTAGCTTCTGATCGTTGTTGGTGTCCGCTTTCTGAAAACGCGCCGCCAAACGTTGCGCGCCCTCTGCCGTCGGGCGATCCTCTAACGACAGCGCTCCGTCGCCATTTCTGTCGAGTACGGCAAACCGTTCTTGCGTGATGCCTGGTATCTGCGTCTTGAGCTCTTCCAGCGTCACGCGTCCGTCCGAGTTGGCATCCGCCCGTTGGAATACACCTCCTGCCTTGGATGCCTTTGTCTGTGAATCTTGGGCGCTTGCTGGAACCACCGCCGCCAAGAGGAGTCCGATGGTTACCGCATATTTTGTGCACATGTTCATAGTCATCCGCCTTTCTCGATGAAAGTCCGAGTTCATTTGAGCGCATCCTCGACCGTCATTTGGCTGGAGGATTGCCTTGCCTTTCACCGATGATGTGCCTGAATCAGTGCCGGGGGTTACACGGCACGTGAGCAATTTGCGTGGGCGCTTAATCGCGCCGATGCAAATTGAGGACTATGCAGTTGCGTCACATCCTTCTGGCAGCACAATCGGAGGAAATGCGCGCGGGTTGTTGCGGTAGGCGATGGGGGAGGCTCCGCACACTTTCTCGAAAGCGCGCGAGAAGGCGGCCGTGGTCGTGTAGCCCACTTCGGTAGCCACTTGGGCCACCGGCTTCCCTGGAATCAGCAGAAGTCTCTGCGCTTGACGCATGCGAAGGAGACGCAGGTACTCACGATACGTCACGCCTGTCTGCTTGCGAAACGACTTCCCCAGAATGCTCCCGGACAGACCCAGTGTGTGCGCGACGTCTTCGCGGCTTGGAGCCTCCGCCAACCCGCGGGAAAGGATGTCACCAGCTTTTCCGACACGGCGGGCGGAGATGGATTGCGGCGCTTCCCACAGCGCACTGAGCGCCGGTACGACATTTATCTGCATCCACTCGACCATCTCCGCTCCCGTTCGCAGCGATGCCAGACCTGTGGCGAATGCGAGATGAATCCGGTCTGTCGAAGGACTTCCGTTGTTTCGCAGGAGTAGCAACGTGTCGAACACGGCCTGCGAGAGCAAACAGCGGCGAATCTCATCCGAATTCGGGGCCGGCCCCGCGATGAGACGCATCTGCGCCTCGACTATCTCCGAATAGCGTTTCCGGTCACTGTCGCGAAATGCGGCGTGGGATTCGCGGCCCAGCGCCGCCATCCGGGCGACGAGCGAATGTCCATCTTCAATGGAATCGGCGAGGAGCGTCACATCGGAGTCAGGGGCAGGTTGCATGGCGTTTCGAGCTTCAGTGTATGCGTTCGCCGCCGAACCCCATGGCGTATCCAATCCTCCCACGCCAATGAGGACAGGCGTCGACGACTGTGTTTCGATTTCGCGCTTGAGGCTCGCGACCAGTTCTCGAACACGTACATTCCGCAGCGCAGGATTGCGTGTTTGGCCAGGACTGAAAAGCACCACCAGTTCGTCGGGGCGAATGGATGAAACGACGCTGTTCGGCACGTTGCTGAAAAGACGTTGGGCCTTCTCGAACAATGCAGGCACGTCAAACGAGACCCGATTGCGTTCGCCCGCAAGTACGACGCGGTTTGTGTAGTCCGGTTGAACGACTATCGCGATGTTCGGGGTCTCGGTAAACCCCAGCGCTTTTGCACGGGCGCCAATTTCCTCGGGCGATGCGTCAGGCTGAGTCAGCGCGAACCATGCAAAATCGCGCTCCAAATGGCTGCGCACTTGTCCCAACATCGTCTCGCGCGACATGAGGTCGGCCACGCTTTCAATAAGCGCTCCCAGCGCCCTTGCCGCGGCCTGCAAGCTGATACGGACTCGGTTCAGATGCTGGCTGTCCGCAGGTCGCAGGGATTCAAATGCCAGAGCCAACTCATGGCGATTGAGCCCGTCAATGTCACTGATGCGTTGCCAGACATCCTCGAAGCCGTTGGGGAGATCGTCCGTCGAAGCTAGTTGGCCTCCCATGACTTCACCCACGCATTTGCCATTCACGACGATGGGTGTCACGACTTCGCTCAGGCCCGCATGGCACTGATAGGTCCATGTGCGGCCGGTCTTTCTGGTTCGCGCGATCCAGCAGGCGTCGCACTCTCTGCACCTGCGACGGGCCTCCTGGCGGCGACGCAACGTCGCGCAGAAAGTTGACAAACCCTTGGGACTCAGAGGGGCCGAAGTCCGTACCAGGTCGGACAGCATGTCATGCCAATCCAGTTCCTTCGAGTTGCCGGACAAATACTGTTCGATACCCTGCGTGCCGAACCAGACGGCCAGGGCGCCCAACCCAAGGTTTTGCTGTAGGATTCGCAGATAGGACACGGCAAACGCGAATGCCGGCTCGACTTGCCCCCTGACCTTGTCGAGCATTTGTTCGGATACGGCTTTGGCATCCACGCGCGCTACTGGCGTCTCGCTTGGGATTGCGGATCGATGCCCTTTCCCCCTGGTGACTGCCATGGAAGTGTTATCCCCCTGCGGCGAATAATTCCCGCGTCATGGCCCTTCGCAATGAAAAGAACGTTCCCCGAGTCGCTCTCATTGCTGTCGCGACAGGCCGACAATCTAAAATGCTAAATTTTGACCTAATAAGTCAAGTGCTATGCCACCCTTTTATGCTAAACAATAGTGTAGGCGCAATATGGTGCCGCAAGGGGGCGCGAGGGAGTGCTCCAATTGCGCAACCGCTTGCGAAATATGGACTTGTAGGTAGATTCATACCGGGTTTAAAGGGGAGGATTTCACATGCAGAAGAGACGAAGTGGGTTTACGTTGATTGAGTTGCTCGTTGTCATCGCCATCATTGGTATTCTGGCCGCGATTCTGCTTCCTGCGTTGGCACGTGCTCGTGAGGCTGCGCGCCGGGCGAGCTGCCAGAACAACCTGAAGCAATTGGGCGTGGTCTTCAAGATGTACGCCAACGAGGCAAAGGGGGAGAAGTTCCCGCAGATGAAGCCGTGGCAGGAAGACGCTTGCAACGTCGCAAATACGGCTGACCAACCTTGGCTTCAATTCATGTTTGACGGCAAGGCCGTGTATCCGGAATATCTCACGGACGTGAACGTGCTCGCATGCCCGTCCGATAGCGATGCTGCCGGTCAAATCGAAGATGGCCGTTGGAGCTACGGTGGCGATCCGGCGAACGGCATCAGCCCGTGCAAGATCGACTACTTGTCGTATTTCTATTTTGGCTGGGCCATCAAGCCGGAACACTACTTGGCTGCCGGACACACGGACAATGAAGTGAATCCCGACCTTATGAGTACGTTTGACGGCGGTTTCCTGGGCGCACTCGCCGACACGTTCTCCAGCAACGAGAACTACGACGAGGATGTCTCGTTCGATCATACGACCAACGGAACGGTAACGATCTATCGTTTCCGCGAAGGAATCGAGCGTTTCTTCGTATCGGACATCAATAACGCCGCAGCTTCCAGTATTTCGCAGAGTGAATTGGCCGTCATGTATGACCAGCTCTCGACCAACACGAAGGATTTCAACCACATTCCGGGCGGTTCCAACGTGCTCTACATGGATGGTCACGTTTCATTCTTGAAGTACCCGAGCCAGTATCCGGCCAGCACGTCTTGGGCGTACATGTCCGGCAATGGAATCACGCTACTCTAGGCCGTAGCCTTCGGACTTAGGTCCGGAAGCTGAGAGATGGGGGGGCGCCTCCGAACTCGATTCGGGGGCGCCCCGTTCACTTTTGATGGCTTGATATAGCGGTTCCTGCAGGGCGCTGCGATTGGGGAATGCGTGGAGTTTCCAGCGTGAAATGCGCGGCGCCGGAGTGTAATCGAGAGTCTGGAAAGAAGAGTTCGAACATGATGAACGCGATTCACAAGATGGCCTACCTGTTGAGTCGGAGCACGCGACGTTGTTTGACGGTCTTCATCGTGTGAATCTTATCAATCGTGTCTGATTCTCATTCTTGTGGTATGGGTCTGGTTTTCAAGCGTTGTCTCTGACAACCCACCTGGCCACGCTCGATTGGCTTACAGCCGGCACTATCTGATACGCTCGTGATCCTTTCGAACGATGTGCCATACACGGGGACCTTGTCCAGCGATGCGTTCTGCAATCAAGCTTCGGGTTATCTTCGTAGCGTTGCGCTTCCCAGCCTTCTTGCTCGCTTGTTGGCTTGCGGCGATTTACTCGCTCGCGGATTCCCCGAAACCCGAATCAACCTCGCCCCTTCAGAAGGTCACCGTCCGAGTCGGCAAGACCTTTCAGGTTATCGACAACTTCGGCGCGTCGGATTGCTGGACCATGCAAAAGATCGGCGGATGGTCAGAGCCCAGCAAGAACCGCATCGCCGATCTGCTCTTTTCCACGACGGAAGGCATCGGCCTTACATGTTGGCGATTCAACATCGGCGCGGGGCTCGATTATGCGCACATCGGCGAAGGCTCGTGGCGAACCGCGGAGACGTTCGAAATCGCGGAGGGGCAGTACGATTGGTCGCGTCAGGCTAACGAGCGTTGGTTTCTCGGCGCTGCCAAAGCTCGGGGAGTCGAGCAGTTCGTAGCGTTTGCGAATAGTCCTCCTGCGCGCATGACACGTAACGGCCTGACGTACTGCGATGACAGCTCCGATTCGACAAACTTGAAGGAAGGCTTTGAGGGACAGTACGCGCGTTACCTCGCGGACATTCTTCAGTTCCTTCGGGACAATCCCGACGAATCCCAGCGCATCGAGTTCGATTGGGTAAGCCCCATCAACGAGCCTCAATGGCCGTGGACCGGAAACAGTCAGGAAGGGTGTCGCGCGAGTAACGACGACCTCAAGGCCGTCATCCGCGCCCTCGATAAGGAACTGCGCGCCCGCAGCCTTTCGGCCAAAATTCTTGCGCCGGAAAGCGGCATTCTCTACGGCATGCGCGCCGAGCACGTCGGTCTCCGAACGCTTTTCGGCGAAGCCTACGGCGATTACCTCGACACGTTCTGTCGCGATTCCGCATACAAGGAGATGTTGGGCGGAGTCATCTGCTCGCATTCGTACCGCAACGACATCGTTCCGGAACGTCTCGTGCCCGAACGCGCGCGATTCCGCGAGAAGATGAAAGCCTACCCCGGCTGGCGGTATTGGCAAACCGAATATTGCGTGATGCAGGGGCCCGAGAACGCGGGCGGCGGCGGCAGAGATCTCGGCATGAAGACCGCCTTGGACGTTGCGCGCGTCATTCACGCCGACCTCACCGTGTGCAACGCATCGGCATGGCAATGGTGGCTGGCCGTCTCGCCCCACGACTACAAGGACGGTCTCATCTACACCGACTACCGTAATCCCGGCGATGCGGAGACCATATACCCCTCCAAACTTCTGTGGGCGTTTGGGAACTTCTCGCGGTTTGTGCGTCCCGGGTATACGCGCGTATCGCTAACCGGAGCCGACGATGAATTCGGGCTGTTAGGTTCTGCGTACGTGTCGCCGGCCAAAGACAAGGTGGTCCTCGTCTTTGTCAACATGTCTGCATCCAATAAGCCCGTTTCGCTGCGATTCAAAGGGTGTCAGCGTGGCCGCGCAATCGAGAGTTTCACGCCGTGGATTACCTCAGACTCCGACGACCTCAAAGAGTATGCCCCGGTCCGCGCAGACGATGTCTACACCGTCCCCGCCCGTTCCGTCGTCACCCTCGTCTCGGAAATCAGCCGCTAGAAATCAGGGACTGACCCAAGCGAATCCGCCTTGGCGGACGAGACGGGTCTGCCCCTGATTTCTGCCTGATTTCTGCCAGAAACTCGTTACGCCCAACGCTTCTGCCGTCTGACGGCGAATATGCCCGCCAACAGCACGCCAAGGCATACGGTGGGCCAGGTGACTGGGAATTCCATCCCTTCGGGAGGATACACCGGACCGGTGTTCGTGCCGCTCCAGCCCGCCAACCGCGCCCACAACCACCACGCGGCATAGGCCTTCCGATTCGCGTTCAACGGCTCCGAATGCGCCGACCCGCAGTTGTACCAGTCCGTACCCTCGACGTGCGTGGACTGCCATTCCTGCGCCCAATTGCCGAGCTGTGTGGGCGACGTGCCGTCGTCATAATAGCTGCAATCGTCGCTCACATACGGGAAATGGGTGCCGTCCGGGTTGTAACTCTCGATGTCCGCGAAGTCGAACAGGATCTTGCCATGATCGCGGCAATATGCCCGGATACGCTCGTTGTTCGCGGTGATTGTGGCGTAGCTCCAAATATCCGAATGCCCGGTCATATACACGAACTTCACATTCGGAAAGTCCGTTTCGAGTTGAGACATCTGCGAGAGATACAAGTCCACGTTCGCGGTGCTGGCGCCGCTCAACTGGCCGCACCACGACCACATCACCACATTGATGGCGCTGTTATCGGGGTCCTCCAAATAGGCCCGCGTCGCCGTGGCCCACGCCGTAAAATTCGGATTACCCAAGTCCGACGCCCCGCCCGGAAAACTCCCATAGTAGTCGAACATGGTCAACACATCGTTGCTCATGTTTCCCGAAAAACTCACCGCATACAACGACGGAGGATTCGGCGCACCGTCAAAGGTCTGCAAGCCTTCCATGCCATCCGTGATCTGACTGCCGTGCGACGTGTGGCCATACGCAATCCGTAACGTGGTCTTGGCTTGCGTAATGGCCGACGTAGGTACCGTGGCAAGATTCGTGCAGGTGTGGTCGATGATGATTTGCGCCATGACCGGTGACCCGGCCATCCCCAGCAACAACGCAACGAGAACACGAGTTACGCGCATGACTTCACGCTCCCCCCAGTGTACTCAGTCCCCCCGTCTCGCCCGTCAGGCCACAAACTGCAGTGACCTAACCTTAGGAAGTATAGCACGTAACGGGTAGAATCGCGTTCGGGGCCAAGATTACTGGCAACCCCATTCAGACCGGCAGGGTCGTGTCTTTTCTTTCTGCGCTGATGCGGCTATTGTGAATTGGATGGGATGGGACCTCATATGGGTGACGCGGAGAGAGCAAGAACAATCGCGAGGTTGCGAAATGAGAGAGTCAGTATTGTTGGCAAGGTGCTGGCAAATCCCAAGGGTATGGTTGTCCGCATGGTTCCTGCTAATCGTCACCGTTTATGCAGAGAATCCGATGTCACAACCGCCAGCGACTATCCAAGTTGATGTCGACAACCTTCAGGCTACCCTCGATGCCGCTCCCGAGCACTCAACCGTTGCGTTCAACCGGAACCGGCAGCTTACGCTCTCTGAACCCCTTATCGTGCGCAAGCCGCTGACCATTCAAGGACTGAATGCGAAGTTGCCGGAGAAACTGGGGGGCACGCCGTTGGTCATCGTCGAGTCGAAGGACGTGTCCGTCATAGACTGTGAGTTTCGCGGCAACCGCGAGACAGTGCCACAGGAATTGCGCGCGCCGTTGCTGACGATTCGCGAGGGAAATTTTCGCGTGGAACGGTGCAACTTCTTGGACAGTTCCAAGGACGGCATCAAGATCGACGGCGAGGGTGTCAAGGATCGAGATATCGAAGGCGGAGTCATTCGCGACATCTACGGTAAAGGATGCGTCCGAGATCTGGTGTCACTGAGCGGAGGGGGAGAGCACGGTCACCGTATCCGGCATGTGCTCGTCGAGAACATTCGCGACTATGACAGCGAAATGCGCGGCGCGGTGGAAGTGAGCGACGGCACCTGCGACATCACGGTGCGAAACGTGTACGCGGAGCGGTGCGTCTACGCGCTGGACGTGCAAGACCACGGGAAACCGCAACAGGTCAACACCAATGTGCTCATCGAGGACGTTACCGCCGTCGACTGCAAGCACATCATCCGCACCGCCAATCACGATTTCGGTCATGCCAATCTCACGTTACGCGACTTCATCGGAGAGCGGTGTTCCGAGCCGCTGAAGGTGTCCAACACGCGAAACGTCGTCATCGATAACGTGCAGATCGGCGGCCACCCCAAGGGGGGATCACCCGTATCCGTGAAGAACTGTTCCCGCCTTTCCGTACGCGAAGTGACCATTGAGAATAGCGCCCACGAAGAGGCGGGATTGCTCTTGGTCGATTGCAGCGGAGTCTTCGTGGACAACCTAGCCGTGACGGGCGAGGGTACCAAGCTGGCCCATGCGCTGCTCGCTCGATACGGCGGAGGCAAGGCCTATTCGGGCTTGCAGATCCACAATGTGTCCGCGCGAAACGTTTCGAAAGAAGGCGTACGGCTTGAGCGCTCGGACGACGCGTCCACGCTATCCGATGTTGTGATTTCGGACAACATGGCAACGGTGGAGAATTTAATGACCGGCACACGCGTCAACGTGCAGAAGGACTGACCACCTAACCGCGTAAGATCGCTTCGATCCGTTCCCGATGATCCCCCTGGATCTCGATGCCATCTTCGGCCAGGCAACCACCGGCGCCGCACTTCTTCTTGAGAAGTTTCAGAAGCGCCTCCAAGTCTCCGGATATATTGCGAATAACGGTGACGACCTTACCGCTGGGGCGCTTTTCCAAGAAGATCGGATAGCCGCCCTTGCGCGTCTTCTGAACGGTAAACGCAGGCAGTGCGGTGTTGGCACTTGGACTTGATGCTTCCGCATGCACGTCGATCGAAGGTCCTTGTGGCAGGTTCGCCTTTTGACCTGCCAATGCCCCGAAAGGGTTCGATGTGAGCGGCCCCAATTGGTCGCTGGCCTCGTTCTTCTTATCGCGTTTGGACATCGTACCGATACTCTCTGAATTGGCCCAAGCCCTGATTTGCCGCAGGTGTGTGTGGGCATGCTTCGAAGTGATCCAGCCACAACACAAACGGCATGCCCGAATGGCGAGAGCATAGTGAATCGGTGGCCGGAAATGCACCTTTCCGTGAAACTTTGTTCGCTATCCCGTAAATCGTGTGAATCCTGTCAGTTCTCTTTCAGTCTTCTGACTTTGAAGTCTGCGGCCAAGCGCAGCAGAACCGCTTTCGCTACTGTATCTCCGGCATGGGTATAGCCTCGGCGCGCAATTGCCGGGCCTGATCCTCAGGCTTGTTTACGCCGTAGAAGATCGCGTTACAGTCGATCCACATGGCGATGCGCCGGAACTCTTCGTCCGACAACTGAACCTTGTTGTGCCCTTCGCGCAGCATTTTCATCAGGCGGCTGCCGCGCGCACCATATTGTCCGCCCGGTTGTGTCATCTGGATCTGATT
>JAIBAQ010000149.1 GCA_019695095.1 Candidatus Hydrogenedentota bacterium | reverse complement strand
CACGCGCGCACACACCCCGGAGGGCGGACTTTCCAGTCCGCCTATTCTCTTCGCGTGTGCTTCCCGTTTTGTCATGGCGCCTGGCCCTCGCCCTTTTCGTGCATCAATACTGCGTCACGTAGGTTACGAAGTTCTCGAGGCGCCCATCAGGCATCTCCACGGAAAACGTGACACGAACCAGATTATCGTTCAATCCCGCACGCGTAATGTTGGTCGAGAACCCTTCGACTACGCCATCGCCGGTGAATCCATCGCCATACGCCGCTGCCGCCGCGCTCGTGTTGTACAACGCGCTCGCCCGCATCACGCCCAGCAAATTGTCCATACCGGCCATCCGCAACCGCGCCAGATTCGAATCGGCAAGTTCCGCCGCAATCGTCCGCTCCTGGGCAACGCGCGTCGCGCGCAACCCCTGCGGAAACAACCGCGTCACCGCCACAATGCCTACGGCCAACACCGCCATGGACACCAGAACTTCCACCAGCGAGAATCCAACCTTCTCGTTCAACGATTTCAGGAAAAGCATGTGCACCTCACGAGGCTATCTTTACCCGCCCCGTGGCCGGGTAGAGTTCAATGTTGGTTGGGGACATGGGCACTCCGCCTGCCTCCGCGTCGTAATCCGGAGTAAGAAAGCGTTCCTCCGGGTCCGCGTCGGGCGAGGGTCCGATATGGAGTACCCACCGAGACTTGAGAAGATTCTGAGGTTCCATCACTCCGGTCGGAGTAAAAACATGCGCGGGGAATGCCGCGTCAAGCACGATATCGCCTTCTAACGTATCGCCCTGAAACGCGGTGCCCGGACGGGCCGACGTCTCCGGCGAGATTTTGTCATACAATCCGTCGGCCGTCTTCTCGTACAGCTCGATGCTATACATCCCCGTCTCATTCATGCTGGACGAAAAACTCGCCGCGCCACTGTCTGTTGACTGAAGCACTCCCGCATACCGTGGAAGCAGGTGCATTTGGCCTTCCGGATTCGACAAAACAATATAGGCTCGGGTTTTTGCAGGATCGTTGCGTCTGTTCGTGAGATCATTCGGGTCTGTACTGATCGGACGCGACGAAAACAGCGGCGTGCTGCCGTTGAACCGGCGCTGCTGATCATCGGCCAATTCGTGCTCATAGACACGCCGGGCCATGCCCACGCCGTCGATATACAGCACCGTATCGCCCGAAACGCTGTCCGGCTTCGCGTTCACCGCATACACAACCGCCGTATTCACGCGAAATGTCGACGCATAAATGTTCGCGGAACGCAGCATGGTATACACGTCGCGCGCTGCATTGCTGACATCGTCTTTGCCACGGCCAATGAGACGCGCCATGCCCGGCACGGCAATCCCCGCGACCAGCGCTACGATGGCGATGACAACCAGCAGTTCGACGAGCGTAAAGCCCGCGCTATGTCGTTTCGGCGCGTTCACGCGCTCCCTTTCTACGTCGTCCGCCCCGCCGAACTTGTTGCCTTCCGAGCCTTCATTCACAGTACCACTGCCAACCGCGTACGTTGCGTTCTTCACGTCTCACGATTAATAGAACGGAGCCCACGAGTTCTCCGTGTCCCAGTTATTAATGTCATCGCCTCCGCCCACGTAGTCATCGCCGAGATCCAGAGTACCGTCATACGCGCCACTCCCATTGGTGGCGACGATTGCGCCCGGCCCTGCGATGAACGCATCGTCTGCAAAAGGCTGATTCGGAACAAGATTGGCTCCATACGAGAACACGTAGATCGGCAATTCGCGCGGTGCCGGCCAGCCATATCCCTGAGGATCTGTCTCGTCTACCGGAGTATACGTTACGGTTCCGTGTTTGCCATCGTTCACGCTTACCTCTTGAACCCCGGGTTCATATCCACCCGGGACATCCGTAGTTGGCTGGCGCACACGGAATGGATTCAACGCTGCCGAACGCCACGGACCCGGGAAGAACTGATACAGATTGCCAAACGGGTCTTTCCCCAGGTCGGTCATATACGAGGTGCCAAGCTTGCTGCGCACAGCGTCGTTAATGACGATCCCATAGTCTAGCTCGGCGTTCTTTCCTTCCTTCAGCAGCTTGTAGAACGTGTCTGTGTAAATCTCAATCGCCTTGGCTAAATCCTGGTTCGTCAGGTCGGACAACGGTATCTGCAACGCCGGAACGTTGTCTGTATTAAAGAAACTTCGGAAGTCCTGACGTCCTGTATCCGTAAGCATCTTCGTCAACGCAAGTTCGATCCCGTTGATTTCGGCGCTGGCGCGGGTCATGCGCGCGCGGCTCAGGTAATTGAGTACGTTGGGGACGATAATCCCCGCGAGAATACCGATGATGGCGACCACCACCAGCAACTCAATGAGCGTGAAGCCTTGTTGGCGTTTCATGTCCGTCATCTCCTTGTTACGGCGTATTTCGTTCAGGTGTTCCGGCCACTAGTTCCCGCTTACTACGTCACCGAGCGAGAAGATCGGCAGGTACAACGCAATTACTATGAATCCGATAATACCGCCGAGAACAATGATGATCATGGGTTCCATGAGCCGCAGCATGGTCTCCACGGCGATTTCAACTTCCGCGTCGTAAATGTCCGCCACCTTCATCAGCATGGAGTCGAGGCTCCCCGTTTCCTCGCCGACGTCGATCATGTTCACCACCATGGCAGGAAACACCTTCGCCTCGTCCAGCGGAGCCGCTATCGTGTCTCCGTCCTTGATGCTGTCGTGTACTTTCTGAATGGCGTTTTCAACAACCTCGTTGCCAATCGTTTCTTTGGTGATGCGCAGCGACTGCAGAATCGGCACGCCCGACGTAATCAGCGTTCCCAACGTGCGCGAGAAACGCGCCACCGCCACCTTCGTCACCAAATCGCCGACCAGCGGCATCTTAAGCACCACGCGGTCCATGATGCGTTTGGTTATCGGTATCTTCGCAATCAACTTTATGCCGATAATCGTGCCGTTCACGTAAAGCAGCATGAGCCACCACTTGAACACCACAAAGTCACCCACATCGATCAGGAATTGCGTCATCCACGGCAGCTTCGCGCCGAAATCGCCAAACACTTCCGCGAACTGCGGCACGACGAACGACAACAGGAACAACACAATACCCGTCGCGATAATCATCACCGCGATCGGATACACCATCGCGCCCTTCACCCGGCGCTTCAACGCCTGACGGCGCTCCATGAAAATCGCCAGACGGTTCAGCACAACTTCCAACATACCGCCCACTTCGCCCGCGCGAACCATGTTCACGAACAGGCGATCGAAGTACTTCGGATGTTTCGCAAGCGCTTCCGAAAAGGTCGTACCGCCCTGAATGTCCGTGGACATCTCGAAAAGCACGTCCTTCAACTTGCTTGGCTTCTGCTGAGCAATCAGCACGTTGATGCTGCGCAACAGCGGCAGGCCCGCGTCGATCAGCGTCGAAAGCTGGCGGGTCATCACCACCAACTGCTTCGTCTTGATTCCGCCAAAGTAAAGGTCGCCAAGCCCCTTCTTCTGCTTGCGCGCGCGGCGCTCGTCGCTCTTCTTGGCGTCGCGAACGGTCGTCGGATACAAACCAAGGTTTCGGATGTCGTTGATAGCCAGCGCCTGGCTGTCCGACTCGATGACCCCAAAGACTTCCTTGCCGTCTTTGTTCATCGCCTTGTACGCGAACTTAGGCACGATCTGCTCTCCTTAACCTCGTGAACCGGCTCGCTGGCCGCGCTTCACGCCCCGACAACACGTAACTAATCTTCGAACTTATCCGTATGCGCGAGAATTTCTTCCGTCGTCGTAATTCCCTGAACACACTTCATCAGGCCCTCTTCGCGCAGCGTGCGCATGCCCATTTTCCGGCGCGCATACCGCCGGATGTCGTGCGACATCGCTCGCCCTTCAATCATCTCGCGCAACGTCTCGTCTATCACCATCAACTCAAACAAGCCGACACGGCCCATGTAACCGATGTAATCGCACGCCGGACACCCCGACGCCTTGAAGAAAGCAAGGTTCGGGTCGCGCCGCCACGAATCGGGCAAGCCCAGCAAATCCATCTCGTCCTCGTCGGGCTTGTACCGTTGCCTGCAGTGACGGCACACCACGCGCACCAGCCGCTGGGCCAACACCGCCTCAAGCGACGACGTGATCAAGTAAGGCTCCAAATCCATATCCAGCAGACGCGTGATCGTCTCGGGCGCGCTGTTCGTGTGCAACGTGCTCAGCACCAAGTGACCGGTCAGCGACGCTTCCACCGCGATCTGCGCCGTTTCCAAGTCGCGGATTTCACCGACCAGCACAATGTCGGGGTCCTGACGCAAAATGGACCGAAGGCATGCCGCGAACGTGAGCCCCACGTCTTCGCGCACCTGCACCTGAACCACCCGGTCAATCTGCAATTCGACGGGGTCTTCCGTGGTAATGATCTTCACGCCAACCGTATTCAACTCGTTCACGCACGCATAAAGCGTCGTCGTCTTGCCTGAACCGGTCGGGCCCGTCACAAGGAAAATGCCGTTCGGCTTGCTGATGCCGTTTCGAATCGAACGCAATACGTCCTTCGAGAAACCCAGCTTCTCAAGGTCCACTTTCACGGCGGTGCGATCCAAAATACGCATCACGATGTTTTCGCCAAATAACGTCGGCAACGTCGCCACACGGACGTCGATATCGGCATCGCCAACCTTCAACTCGATACGAGCGTCCTGAGGCAGGCGCCGCTCGCCAATGTCCATGTTGCACATAATCTTCACGCGCGAAACCAGCGCCAGCGACAACGACTTCGGCGGACTCGTAATCTCGTGCAACACGCCGTCGATTCGTATCCGGATGCGAAAGTCCTCTTCGTAGACTTCAAAGTGAATATCCGATGCACGCTTCGTTACAGCGTCGAGCATCACAAGATTCACAATCTTGATGACTTCGGGCTCTTGCGCCAACTCGACCAGGTTGTCCACGTCGCTGATGATCTTCTGCTGGCCCAACTCTTCTTCGGTCAGCGCGTGGTCGCCCACCTGCTTCACCAGTTCCTGCAACGTCTCGTGTATCGAATCCGTTTCGAAGGAATAGTTGTTCTTGATGAATATCCCGATATCCTGCGGATTGCTGATCGCCCCCTGGATATCCATGCCCGTGATTCGGCGCAAATCGTCGATGTGCTTCAGGTTCAACGGGTCCGCCATGGCAACCATGAGCTTCCCGTCTTTCTCGCGCACCGGCACCACGCTGTAGTACTTCGCGACTTCCGCCGGAATCTTCCGCACGATGTCGTCGCTCACCTGCAAACGCGTCACGTCGACGCGCTCCATGCCCGCCTGAACGCCCAGCGCCTCGATGATGTCCTGCTCGTCGCACAGGTTCATCTTGAACAGAATACGGCCCAGCATCTCGCCCGTCAGGCGCTGACGCTGCAACGCTTCGTCGAGTTCCAGGGGGCTGATCACGCCTTGCTCTACAAGGATGTCGCCCAGCATTCTGTCGCGCTGTGAAATCGCCATCTATCGTATTTCCTACACGATGCTCTTCGCGCGTTGTTCTGCCCGCTGCGGGATAACTTCCCCTTCCGGAGCCATCGCGCGCGCATTCATCTCGAATTCTTCCGGCGCCTGGCAACGGCCCGCCGCGTCCTCGTACTTGATCAACCCCTTCCGGTACAGGGCCAGCAAGTGCTCGTCCAGCAAGTTCATGCCGTACTTGTGACCCGTCTGAATGGCCGACGTGATGCGGTACGACTTGTTCTCGCGGATAAGGTTTTGAATAGCCGGCGTCACGATCATGACCTCGAACGCGGCCACACGCCCGAACCCGCTCTTCTTCGGCACCAGCGTCTGCGAAATGATCGACTTCAAATTACCCGCCAACTGCGTGCGGATCTGCTCCTGCTGGTTCGTCGGAAACGCGTCGACCAGACGGTCGATCGTACGCACCGCACCCGTCGTATGCAGGGTGCCGAACACCAAGTGACCGGTTTCCGCGGCCGTTACCGCCGCGCCGATCGTTTCCAGGTCGCGCATTTCTCCCACCAGAATCACGTCAGGGTCTTGACGCAACGCGCGGCGCAACGCCTCCGCGAACGTCGGCACGTCCACGCCGACTTCGCGCTGCGTGATAATGCTCTTCTTGTGCGTATGGTAGTATTCGATCGGGTCCTCGATCGTGATGATGTGATGGTCGTATTCGGTGTTCAACCAGTCAAGCATCGTCGCCAGACTCGTCGACTTACCCGAACCCGTGGGACCCGTCACAAGTATCAAACCGCGTGGCTGGTTAATTACCTGCTTCAACGACTGCGGCAGCCCAATCTCTTCAAAGGTCATGATCTTGCGCGGAATCAAGCGCAATACCAACCCCACGTGGCCTTTCTGCTTGAAGATGGACACACGGAACCGGGCGATGTCTTCGAACGCAAACCCAAAGTCCGATCCGCCAACTTCCTGCAATTCCTGCTGGTTGTCCACGGACGCGATACTCTTCATGAGCCGTTCCGTGTCGTCCGGCGTCAACGGGTTCTCGCCAAAATACTGCAAGTGCCCGTGCACACGCCCGACGGGCGGATTTTCCACAGCCAAATGCAAGTCCGATCCGTCGCGATCGATCAGCATTCGCAGCAAGCTGACCATTTCATAGGCCATGAGTCGGTCTCCTACGCAGTCGCGTTCATGTATTTTTCGAGCGGCTCGTCCGGTTGAGTCACACGAATTACTTCTTCCACCGTGGTGATTCCATTCAAGACTTTGCGCCAACCGTCTTCGCGCATCGTGGTCATCCCGCCCAATCGCGCCGCCCGCCGAAGCGTGCCCGATGCCGTGTTGTTCATGATCATGTCCCGGATTTCATCCGTGGTCATCATCAATTCGTACACGCCAAGCCGGCCCGAATACCCGGTGTGATTGCAGTTATCGCACCCGCGCCCATGAAATACTTCAACCTTGTTCCAGTCGATATTCATGGCCATGCGCTCACGTTCGAGGTCGGGCACCGTGTACAGCTCCTTGCACGCCGTGCAAATCGTTCGCACAAGCCGCTGACCCAATACCGCGCGCACACCCGAAGCCACAAGGAACGGCTTGATCCCCACGTCAATCAAACGAATGAACGCGCTCGGCGCGTCGTTCGTGTGCAACGTCGAAAATACCAAGTGACCGGTCAGTGCCGCCTTGATCGCGATTTCCGCCGTCTCCTGGTCACGAATTTCACCAACCATCACAATGTCCGGGTCCTGACGGAAAATCGAGCGCAACGCCCTCGCGAAATTCCACCCGATATCGTGGTTGATCTGCACCTGGTTGATACCGTTGAGCTGGTATTCCACCGGGTCTTCCACCGTGATCAGCTTGGAGTCCGGCTGGTTCAACTGGTGAAGCGACGCGTACAGCGTCGTCGTCTTGCCCGAACCCGTCGGCCCCGTCACCAACACCACGCCCGTCGCCTGACCCAACAACTCTTCCCAGCGACGCTGATCTTCGGGCGCAAATCCTAGCTGCCCCAAACCCAGCAACAACCCGCTCTTGTCCAAGATACGCATGACCACGCTCTCGCCATGCACCGCGGGCAGCGCACTCACGCGCAAGTCAACCATCTTGCCCGCAAGCGCCAGCTTGATACGTCCGTCCTGCGGAATTCGCCGCTCCGAAATGTCCATGCCGGACATGATCTTCAAACGTGAAATAATCGACTTCTGCGCGCGCTTCGGCGGCGTTGGCATCAAATGCAACACACCGTCGATCCGGTACCGAACCTTCACGTCGAACTTGCCCGGCTCCACGTGAATATCGCTGGCACGCAGACGAAACGCTTCAAGAATCAAGTGGTTAATGTATCGAACCACCGGACTGTCGCTGTCGTCGTCGTCTTCACCGCCCGGCGTCGCGTTCGACACGCCCATGTCGCCGTCAAAGTCCACACTGTCCATGCTGATGCTGCTAAGGCTGATGTCGCTCGCCGACATGCTACTGCCCATGCTGCTCATCGAGGACGCCATCGAACTCACGTTCGACATCGTGCTCAACGTGCTCATCGTGCTCGCGCTGCTTACCGTCGACAACATGGACTCCACCGTCTTCTCTTGGAGTCCGTAGTACTTCTTCAGCGCTTCGGAGATCTCTTCGGGTGTCGCCAACTGCGGGATGATGGGCTTGTCGAGCAAACGCTCCAAGTTGTCCATCTGATTGATGTTGGTCGGGTCCGCCGTCGCGATCAGCAGCGAACCGTTCTCCTCGCCGATCGGAATGACTTTGTAAAGGGTCGCAACGGTGGGATTGACTAAGTTCCGGATACGTTCCGGAATCTCGCGATCCGAAAGCCGGATGATCGGTATGCCGAGTTGATCGGCCAAGCCTTCCGAAATGTGGCTTTTGCTGATGTACCCCAGCCGGACAAGAATCTCGCCCAGCTTCTTCTGACCCATGGAGGTCTGCTGCTTGTGGATGGCTTCGTCGAGCTGCTTCTGCGAGATAATGCCTCGCTCAACCAGGCGCTGCCCAAACATCGAGTACGCGCCGGGGCCGCCGGAGCTTTGGCCGCTTCCACTAGGACTGGTAACGAGTTGAGCCACCTTCCTTACCCCTTATTTTCAGCACCCTAACTGTACCAAAAGGTCCCGCTTCTTGTCAATGTAAATAATGCTATTAGCCATTGGAATTATTGCACTTAGCTACAATGTTGTAAATAATTTACTGTGACTCAAATGCATGTTTCGTACGGAGCCCGCAAACCCCGCACGCAAAACCTGGATACCCCTGCCGCCGTCTCTCTTCAATGGCGTTCTGCCCGACCAAGCTACTGCGACTCGCCAGACAAACCGGCGCAAGCCTCGTCCACCCGCTTCTTCCGCTTCATGAAATCCCAACAGACACCCCACACGTGTCTCAAGCGAAGGCAGCCCCTTCGCCCACACCGAACAGCCAGCCCTTTGGCGCCGCGCATACAGCACCATAGGCATTTTCACCCACAACCCCCAGGAAGTCAAGCGAAGGAAGGACGTCCGGAGCGCCCTCATGCCCCGGTAACGCCAAATTCCATCGCCCCACGTGCCGCACGGATGTCCTGCTCCGCGCGCCCAAACCACCACGCGTGACAGGGGCTATCTGAGAAACCTCGCTTTACGGCGATTCGCTCAATTCGTTGAAAAACGACATTTCGCCGCAAGCCCTTCTGGATGGATCGTGTCGACTAACTATCCCGGATTTCTCACGAATACACTTGAACCTTTCTCGTAACCAGTGCGTTCGCGAGACTTGCGGCGAAAACCCAAGCGGCTCTCCGAAAACAGAGTGTGTTCGCGAGAAATCCTCATGGCATAACCTCCACGTCTTGCGCGTGAGCAATTTGCGTCGGCGCTCAATCGCGCCGGTGCAAATTGCGGACTATCAAAGCGAGTGGGCACGAACAAGCGGAATTCCCCTCTTCCCTGCTTCCATTGACTCATCCACCAAACGTGGGATAGCATCCGGCGTTCAGCAACGCGGCGTGGACCCGGCTTTATGAATTCTATCGAGAAACCCGTTTCGCAGTCCCACACCAAACAGACCGGCACGGTGCAATTCCTCACGCTCCTGTTCTTCTTCTTTGTTTCGGGCGCGTGTGGTCTGCTCTATCAAGTCGTCTGGACACGCAAGCTCGTCTTGCTCTTTGGCACCACGTCCTTTGCTGTCAGTACCGTACTCACCGTCTTCTTCCTGGGTCTCGGACTCGGAAGCCTGCTTGGCGGACGTTGGGCGGACCGATCACGCAATCCACTTCTCGCGTACGGAATCGTGGAAATCATCGTCGGCGTATGGGCGCTTGCCTTCATCCTCGGCATCGGAACACTCGAAACCGCCGTCGTCGGCATGCTGCGCTCCGTCGCCTCGACGCGCGAAATGGGCATCGCAATACGCGCCGTCCTGTCTATCGCCTTCCTGATCGTGCCGACCACACTCATGGGCGCCACGCTTCCCCTGCTGGCGCGAGCCGTCACCCAGAATCCCGCCCTGCGCGGTTGGCGAATCGGCATGCTCTACTCGATCAACACGTTCGGCGCGGTAGCCGGCTGCGCCTTGGCCGGATTCGTGTTAATCGAGAGCTTGGGCTACACACGCGCCACGCTCGTCGGAGTTGCGGGCAACATAGCCGTAGGCTTGCTCGCGCTGTTGCTCGCGCGCAAAGCACAAGCGCCCACTCTCGAACTCAACGCGGAAGAACCGGACCGGCTTGCCGCCGCATCCACAACCCAAGAACGCCTGGCCCTTGCGTCCGTACTCCTGGCCTTCGCCGTATCCGGGTTCTGCACCTTGGCCCTCGAAGTCATGTGGACTCGCATGCTGACGCTCGTCTTCATCGGGACTACCTACGCCTACACCACCATGCTCACGTCACTCCTCTGCGGCATTGCCGTGGGCGCTGTCTTTGCCGCGGGCCTTGCCGACCGCTCGAAACACCCGGTTTCGCTCTACGGGTTGGTGGAAATGCTGGCCGGAGCAGCTTGCCTCCTTTCGCTCATCCTGTTTGCCGGAATGCCCCAACGGTACGCTGACCTGCAATCCGCCACACGTTTCGATTTCCAGCGCATGGTCCAAATCTACTTCACGCTGTCGTTCATGGCGCTCTTCGTTCCGACCTTTCTCTTCGGCATGACATTTCCGCTCGCCGTGCGCGCCGCGACATCCGTGCCCGCAAAACTCGGCCGCCACGTGGGCCGTCTGTACAGCGTGAACACCTTTGGTGGTGTGCTGGGCGCCCTCGCGGGTGGCTACCTGCTCCTCCCTGCCCTTGGCGTCCACCAGGGCATACTGCTCCTGGGCCTGATCCTCATCGCGGTAGGCGCGCTCCTCGTGCTGTCCTGTCCGCGACAAAAGGTCACAGGCAAATTGGGCAGCCTCGTGCTGGCCGCGTGTGTCTCCGCGGCGCTATGGTTCCAACTGCCCGCCGACGCCGGAAAGGCGCTGAACCAACGGTACGTCCCCGAAAAACACACCGTGCTTCACTACCGCGAAGGCGTCGAAGGCACCGTCGTCGTCACCGAGCCCGAAGACAACGAGGGCGAATCGGACCGCATCCTCTGGATTAACGGCGTCCAGGCGACGCAAAGCATCGCGAAGGGCGTCAAGATGAACCGCTTCCAGGGCGTCTTGCCCCTTCTCTTCGACCGCGACCCCAAGACGGTGCTGTTCATGTGTTTCGGTTCCGGCATCACCGCGGGCACGCTGTCCCTGTCCGACTTCGACCGGATCGACGCCGTGGAGATCTCGCGCGACGTCCTGCAGGCGGCCCCTTGGTTTGCCGCAGACAATTTCCGGGTCTTCGAGAGTCCAAAGGTCAACTTCATCGTCGACGACGGCCGCAACTTCTTGCTGACCACCGAAAACACCTACGACGTTATCACCTTTGAACCCATGCCCCTGGCCGTGACCGGCGTCTCCACCTTCTACACCCGGGAATACTACGAGCTCTGCAAAGCCAAACTGGCCCCCGGGGGTATCGTTTCTCAGTGGATTCCCCTGCATAGCCTCGACAAGGACCTCGTCCAATCGCTGATGTACACCTTCAACGAAGTCTTCCCGGAATCCTGCGCCTGGTTCCTCAATGCCGACCTCTTCCTCATCGGCTCCAACCAGCCGCTGAACGTGGACCTTGGCCGCGCCCAGGAACGCCTCCACACCCCGAAGCTGTGGGACGGTCTCACTGCCGCGGGTCTGGGTGACATCCCCGAGATCCTATCTTGTTACTTTATGGACAAGTCGGGCGTCGCCAAGTTCAGCGAAGGGGGTATCGCCATGAGCGACGACCGCCCCTGGGCCGAATTCGTCGCCCCCAAACTCATGTTCGAACAAACGGTCGACGCCAGCCTGAAGTCACTTCGACCGCTCTATCTTCCTGAAATGCCATCACTTAGCACAGCAGGCCTGGACCCTGCAAAAGCAGACGAGCTTCGAAATGCCGTTCTGCGCCGCCGCCAGGCCCGCGTACACGACCTTGCGGGCGTCGAACTGATGTACGGCGGCATGATCGGCGGCAAACAGGAAGAGGAATTCATCAAAGCCCTGACTATCGACCCCGGCGATTTGACCGCCCAGTACTACCTGGGCGACATGGCCAGCCAGCGCGTTGACCTCTTTATCCGCTGGGAGGAGTTCGAAAATGCCGAAGCCTACCTCCAGCAACTGCTTCAAGTAATGCCGGGCGACCCCGACTTGCTGGAACTTCAAACGACACTTCAAGATGCAAAGGCTAAAAGTGCTAACCCCGCGACCCCTTAAGCCCCCTCTCGTCAACAGATAAACCGACGAAAATCCCCTCAAAAACCCCTGTTCAGGGCACTAAAGCCAAGGGCCTACCTTGCCGATAAATAGAGTACTGGCAAGGAAGCCACGTGAGAGCGATTTGCTAAGGAGAGCACATTATGGCTGGCATACTCGGAATTACAGCAAACCCCGAGCCGGCCAACGTAATCCAGCCGAGTGGCCGCGGAGTTCAGGGAACTCCCGGGAAAACCACTCAGGTCTCGGACGAGTTGAGCGTTAGCCCGGAGGCAGAAAAGGCGGCGACGGCTGCACGTCTTCTCGCCGACAGCAACAAGGAAAGCGAGATTCGCGCGGAGCTGATCGAAAAAGCCCGCAAAAACATCGAAGAAGGCACACATCGTGTGCAGCAGGTCGTCTTGATTGTCGCCTCGCGCGTCAGCAAGTTCTTAGACGACAATTCCTCTTCAGTCGGTTAGTCAGCGCCCGCAACCCTTGCGGGCGCTTCGCGTTGCGGCGCGACCCGATTCCCCCGTCCATCCCTTCCCCTGTCCCCCTCAAGTTGATCCATTCGCCCCACGCCGCTACACTATCCCTTCCTCCGACTGTTCGTAGCATTGGATGACTCAGCGGTATTCCGCGAACCCTCCGCGACTGCATCCAAATCGACTCTATAAGGGACCACGCGCATCATGAGCGACCTCAAACTCAAGAAACTCGCCTCCTACAACGAAATCCCCGGGCCCGTCGTCTTCGTCGTCATGGACGGCGTCGGGATCGGCAAAAAGGACGAATCCGACGGTGTACATCTGGCATATACGCCCATATTGGACGCCCTGTTCCAGGAAAAGCTGTACACCCAACTGAAGGCCCACGGTACCGCGGTCGGAATGCCTTCCGACGAGGACATGGGGAACTCGGAGGTCGGCCACAACGCGCTGGGCGCGGGCCGGGTGTTTGCTCAAGGCGCAAAACTCGTGAGCGAAGCCATCCAATCCGGCCGTATTTTTGACGGCGCGTCCTGGAAGAAGACCGTCGAGACGGGCAAGTCCGGCGGTACGGTCCACTTCATCGGACTCCTCTCCGACGGCAACGTGCACAGCCATATCGACCATCTGCTGGCGCTGCTCGACCGTTGCGCGGCAGAAGGACTCAAACGTGTCCGGGTACATCCCCTCGCGGACGGCCGCGACGTGCAGGAACGCAGCGTGCTGAACTATCTGGAACCGCTTGAGGCCAAGCTCGCCGAACTCAGCACTTCCGGCCGCGACTTCCGAATCGCCTCCGGCGGCGGACGCATGATCACGACGATGGACCGCTACAATGCGGACTGGAGCGTCGTTGAGCGCGGCTGGCAGGCCCACGTGTTGGGCGAAGCGCGGCCGTTCGCCAGCGCCAAGGAAGCCGTGCAGACCTACTACACGGAAGACCCCTCGGTAACCGACCAGTACTTGGGCAGCTTCACCATCGTCGAAAACGGCAAACCTGTGGGCACGATCGAAGACGGCGACGCGGTCGTCTTCTTCAACTTCCGCGGCGACCGCGCCATCGAAATCACGCGAGCATTTGAAGAAGGCGATTCCTTCGACAAGTTCGACCGGAAACGCTGTCCCAAAGTCTTCTACGCGGGCATGATGGAATACGACGGCGACGCCCATATCCCCGGCCATTTCCTCGTTGAGCCGCCCGCCATCGACAAGACCATCGGCCAATACATGTGCGCAAATGGCATCACCACCTACGCGATTTCCGAAACACAGAAATACGGCCATATCACCTATTTCTGGAACGGCAACAACTCCGGCTATATCGATGACGCGGTCGAGACGTATGTTGAGATCCCATCGGATCGCGTCACCTTCGATCAGCGCCCCTGGATGAAGGCCGCGGAAATCACCGACGCCATGATCGAAGCCATCAAAAGCGGCAAGTACAAGTTCATCCGCGCAAACTACGCCAACGGCGATATGGTCGGGCATACCGGCGTACCGATCGCCGTTCGCATCGCCGTGGAAACCGTTGACCTCGCCCTGCGCCGGCTGCTGCCCGCCATCGAAGCCGCCAAAGGTATCGCGGTCCTCACGGCCGACCACGGCAACGCGGAACTGATGTTCACGGAGAAGAAGGGCAAGCGCGAACCGATGGTCGCACACACGCTCAACCCTGTGCCGTTCATCATCAAGGATTACTCGGGCGCAAACGCCCTCGCGATGAATCCCGTCCAGGGCGCGGGCCTGAGCAACGTGGCAGCGACCCTGCTCAATCTGCTCGGGTACGAGAAACCCGCCGACTACGACGAAAGTCTGGTCCGCATAGGATAAGACGGGAACGTTCTCGGAAAGGACTCCAATTGGGGCAGTCGGTAACGGCTGTCCCTTATTCTTTTGGTTTGGCCGTTAGGTTCACGTAGATTTCAAACGCGTTCTTGTTCTTGACCGTCCCCAGAAATGCCGAGTACGGCGGGATTCCAAACTCCGTGAACTCGAAGCGCGCCACCCCTTCCACCTTCAACACGCCGTCTTTCAGCGATATGTCCGACGCAAATCCGCGCTCAACCGTCTTTCCGTGAATCGTCACTTTCATCGTAGCCGCATACCCGAACTCGCGCTTGCCCCACGACGACGACTTGGGCTCTATGCCGACCAACTCCGCCTTGATTTCCGGGTATTTCGCCCCGTCAAGCTGATTCGGCGCAAGCATGTGCTCCTTGATAGTCGCCCGATCCGAATCGTCAAGCGGACTGAACGCCTCGGTCAGCACATCCGCTTCCTGCAAACGCGGAAACCACTTCGCGCGCGGACCGTCCTTGTCCGGAGCCAGATCGTTCACTGCAAACGAAATCGAGAAAGCCGTTTTGGTCACGTCGTCGCCGTCAAGCGACAGCTTAGCCTCGTACTTCTCAAGCGCAATGAAATGGTTGTGCGCGAACCGCGCCGCGACTCCGCCCTTGTGCACCACCGCCGCGAACACCGATTCCTCGGGGTCGATCGCATACTCCGTGGCTTCCACACACACGGCGGATAACAGAAACAACGCGGGTAGAACAATGAACGCAAAACTGCTGCGTAAACGCATACTTCAGTTCTCCATAGCCTTGAGGTCGGTTGCACACACGGAAACCTTGCGTACGCTAGAATACCACAACCGCCGAGCCCTCCAAGAACTTCCTGACAATGCTACCCAATACCATTGCCCGCTCCAATTGGCAGCATCCCAATCCCA
>JAIBAQ010000148.1 GCA_019695095.1 Candidatus Hydrogenedentota bacterium | reverse complement strand
ATCGGCATGCCGGGCGTGACGTATTCGCCGTCTTCCACATTGTCGGACAATACGACACCGGCCAGCGGGGATTTCAACGTGCCGTTGTCGAGCTGGATTTGCGCTGCCGCCAATCCTTCCTTGGCCTGCTTGACGCGCGCTCGCGCTTGATCGATAGTCTCTTTTCGCGGGCCTTCCTTTGCCAACGCGAGTTGCTCATCCGCCTGCCGGAGCATGGCCCGTGCCCGTTCGATGGATTCCTTGCGGGGGCCTTCCACAGCCAACGCCAAGCGCTCTTGCGCGACTTTCAATCGAGAGACGGCCACGTCATGTGCGGCGCGCGCCGAGTCGCGCATCTGGGCTGATACGACGTTCTTCTCAAAGAGGTTGTTGACGCGTTCGAAGTCGGCAGTGACACGGTCGGCTTCCGCTTGCGCCGCCTTCACATCGGAACGCGCGGCTTCGAGCTCTTGGGGCCGTGCGCCGGCGAGTAGCTCGTTCAACGCGGCTTGGGCCGCTTCAACGTTTGCTTCAGCCTGACGAATCTGCTCCGGACGCGTGCCAGCTTCGAGTTCCGCCAGTACAGCCTCCGCTGCTTCCACGTCGGCGGCGCGCACGCCAACCTGACGCTCCAGTTCCGAGCAGTCAAGGACGGCCACGACTTGATCCTTCTCGATGCGCTCGCCCTCGCTGACCTTGCGCGATTGCATTCGGCCGGGCATCTTGAAGCTAACTTCGGCGTCGGTTACTTCGATATTGCCGGATACCTGGATGGTGTCGCCATTCGCCGATGCATGGCCTTTTGATTCGAAATAGCAGGCACCGGCAACGGCGATGAGTAACGGTACGGCAATGAATATGATTCGAGCCTTCATGACGTTCGCCTTAATGATGAGAATGTGTATTCACAATCGGTCTTTCACTTAGACCGAATGCCTTCCAAAAACACCCGCCAAGCGCGGTCGATGTGCTTGGTTGTATCGAAACCGCCGTCGCTGAGAAACCACAGCATGGCCGTCGGTTGGAAAAGCCCCAGGAACATGACGGAAACCGTGCCTGGGTCGAGGTCTGCACGGATACTTCCCTCATGCTGGCCGTCCTTGACGATGGCGGCAATGCGGCCAAGGTACTCCATGATGGTCTCGTGAATGCGCGCCTTGCGCGCGGGGTTGCCCGTGTAGACTTGATCGGAGAACAGAATGCGCGGAAGCGCCTGAAATTGTTGAACAAACATGATATGCCGCCGCAGCAAATGTTGCAGGCGTTCCAAGGGGGCTTCATGCTCCTTGCACACAGAGTCGACCAGCCCGAACAACTGAATGCGTATCTGCATCAAGACCGCGTCCAGGATGGCCGACTTGTCCTTGAAGTGCCGGTACAGGGCAGAAGGGGCCAAGCCAACACTCATGGCGATACGTCCGATGCTAAGTGCTTTGATGCCGTGGGTATGAACGAGCATCAAGGCGGCCTCAGCGATTTGCTCTTGCCGGACTTCGGTATCTAGCTTGGTTTTTGACATGGCGCACTCAATGTGAATCTATATTCACATTATATCGTGGCATGGCTGGACTGTCAAGGACTGTATCTCATTTCATTATAAATAATTATGCAAAATTGCGGGCGCGACTTGTGTTAAGTAAGTGTATGAGTGTTCGCAAATGTCCCCTATCCCGCTAGCAGCAGGATCAAGGTCTGCGCGGCCAAGACGCGCAGAATCATGGTCAAGGGATAGACCGCTGCGTACGAGACTGTCGGCGCGTCCGACTTGTTGAAGCTGGTCGAGAAGGCGAGCGCAGGGGGGTCTGTCATGCTGCCCGCCAGCAATCCGCAGAGGGTCAGGTAGTTGGTCTTCAGAAAGAAGCGGCCCACGAGACCGACCACGAGGAGTGGTAGCAGGGTTATGGCGGCGCCCATGCCCATGAGAACGAATCCCTGTCCAGACACGAGCGATTCGACAAACTTGTCTCCGGATTTCAGGCCTACGCATGCGAGGAAGAGGACGATGCCCAATTCGCGTAGCATGAAGTTGGCGCTGCCGGGCATGAACCATACAAGGCGGCCAATTCGGCCTACGCGGCTGAGGATGATCGCGACAAGCAGCGGTCCGCCTGCGAGACCCAGGCGTACGGGCGCGGGAAGTCCCGGTACGGCGATGGGCAGACTGCCCAGCAACACACCCAGCGCGATGCCGACGAAGACCGGGATGACTTCGGGGTGGTCCAATGCCTTGGGGGAGTTGCCCAGAATCTCGCTGACCCGCTGATGGTTGGTCTCTTCACCCACAACAACGACCGTGTCGCCGTATTGAAGACGCAGGTCGGGTTCGACGGGCATTTCGACCTCAGCGCGTCGCAGGCGCGTGATGGTGACTTGGAAACGCTCGCGGAACTTGAGTTCCTGGATCGTTTTGCCAAGGACGGCTTTCTGTGTGATCAACATCTTCCGGCTGGAGATGGTGCTGGCAACCCGCGACAGGTCGACCGAAGCTTTCTGGCCCACCAAGAGACGCAGAGCGTGCAGCTTCGGCTTTGGACCGACCGCGAGCACGATATCGCCAAGGTGCAGCACGGTATCGGGATGAGCCACGGTCTGAACGTCCTTGTGTTGCACGCGCGAGATGATCGCGCCGGCTTCCTCGAACAGGCTGATATCTCCGACTCGGACACCTTCCAGATTGGGGTTTTCGACAATAAGGTTGGTCAGCTCAAGGGGGTCAACTTTGGTTGCGCGAGCCGACTCGAGCGCCTTTACTTCGTCTTGCACGTTCACGCGGAAGATTGTGCGCAGGATGAACATGGCGAGAATGATGCCCATGACGCCAAAGGGGTAGGCCACCGCGTATCCAACACCGGTCACGGCAGACCAATCCGTACCGTCGGCGGGGAGGGGGATGTCCTTCAGCGCGGCTTGCGCGGCGGCAAGGCTGGGCGTGTTGGTGACCGCGCCAGACATAGTGCCGACCGCAACGGGGATCGGAATCTTCATGTACCACGAGATGCAGACCATGGTAAGCACGCCAAGCCCAACAATGCTTGCTGCCATGATATTGAGGGGCAGCCCTTCGCGCCGCAACGACGAGGCGAAACTTGGACCGACCTGCATGCCCACGGTGTACACGAAGAGAATAAGGCCGAATTCGCGCGCAAACTCCAAGACGTGCTCGTTGATTCCAATGTGGAAGTGTCCGAATACCAGACCGGAAAAGAGAACGCCTGCCACGCCGAGTGCAATGCCCTTGAGGCGTATGCTTCCCAGCGCCAAACCACCCGCGGCTACAAGGCTCAGGATGATGACGGAGCTTGCTACGGATTCCCCTTTGAAAAGATCGGCTAGCCAAGGCATGTGTGGAAATTCTCATCATTGGCTGGAGAACACCCGAGCGAATTCCACCCTATTGTGGAGTCGGCGTTCCAGCATGTGAAGCGGCGTTCATCCGACGCGCTGTTTTGAAGTCTGAACGCGAAAGCGTTCCCCCATAAACAGAAATAGTCTACTTTACAGCCTGGCCGATTCTCAAATGGGCGGCGCATTGAACAAGGGATGCTGCGCCGCAATGGTCAAACGCTCCGCAGTTCCGATATCGATGAATTCGCCTTGAAACTGGAAACCGTAGACTGGCATTTGCCGGGTCAGCAGTGAGGGAAGCAGATCTCGCTCCATGCTGTAGGGAACTCCCGCAGGGATGAGATTGAGTACTTCGGGAGCAAGAATATAAGCACCTGCATTTACTAAGCCGGGTGCAGGCTCCGGGCATTTTTCATCGAACCGAAGCACGCGATTTGCGGTATCGACGACGACGGAACCGTAGGTCGAGGCGTCATCCATGCGGCATAACGCTATGGTGGCCGAGCGCGCGGGAGACGTCGCGTGCGCATCACGCATTAGACCAAGATCGACATCGACTAACGTGTCTCCATTGAGCAGAAGGAACGGATCGGGCAGCAAGGGCTGCGCGTGCTTTACGGCGCCCGCCGTCCCCAACGGCGCAGGTTCAACCGAGTACTCCACTTCAAGCCCGAACGCAGAGCCATTGTCGAGGTAATCGCGAACGGCATTGCTACGGTGCCCGGTCAGCATCACAACGTGCGTGAAACCTGCCTTACGTACGCGTCGCAGCAGATGCCACAGAAAGGGCTGCCCGTTAATCTCGACCAAACACTTCGGCCGATCATCTACGACCCCTTTCAAGCGCGAGGCGAGTCCTCCGGCAAGGATCGCGGCTTTCATGGTAGTCTTCACACCCATGCGTCTGGTTTGCTTTCTCCTATTCTCTATATCGGCCCAAGGAATGGGACATATGGGTCCCATGGGACCTATAAGTCCTGGCTCAGTGACCCGAGCTAAAATCTCAGACCTTTCTCCTGTCGCACTCGCCGCTCCGTCTGTGGCATAATAGCATTCAGCAAGTCTTATATGGCTTGGCTCCGTTCGGACCGAATCCTTCCCATTGTGGGGGCGACCAGGTTTCGACGGGGGTGATGAAGCATGGACTGCGTGCCGAGGTTGATCGGTTGGCCTCGTAAAAAGCCGATCACAATCTAACTGCCAACGAACCATTGGCACTCGCCGCGTAACTTAACGCGACGCGTCTTACCCTCGACTACCTGCTAGGGGGACTAAGGCGACGACAGCGGGTCTTGAGTCCGGAGTGTGGTTGAAGACTCCGGAGGAGAGTACCGACTTCACCTAGCGGCCTTGCGCAGCGCGCCTGACGCGGCGCACGGTGGCGAATCCTAATTAAAAGGCTACGCACGTAGACGTTTATGTCGATGCACTCTCGGACGCGGGTTCGATTCCCGCCGCCTCCACCATCCTTCGCTCGACTCGAAGGAGAGTGAAGAATGGTGCCCTACGAAGCATTGGCGAAGGAGGGCTAATCACGTTCGCCAGCGAGCTTCGGATGGCAAGCCGAGTTGTCTCGAGCAGTCTAAACCGATCTGTTCGGACTACTTAGGCAATGGAAACGCGTTCGGCAAGCGAGTGGGCGAATCAATGACCTATGTCTACTTACTCATAAGCGAATCCCACCCAAAGCAGCGTCACATCGGCCTCACCGATGACCTGAAACAACGCATCCACGGTCATAACGCGGGACCCTCTCCGCACACCTCGAAGTTTTGTCCATGGAAGTTGGTAACATACGTAGCATTCTCGGAAAAACAGAACGCGGTCGGTTTTGAGCGTTACCTGAAATCCAGTTCTGGGAACGCTTTTGCGAATAAACGGCTGTGGTAGACAAAGAGGAAGAGAAAAGTCGTTTACTAATGCCAATTCGCAATTAACCGGTTGACGCACTCATTTTCGCGGAGGCCGAACGGGAGCACTATACTGTAACATCGTTCCCTGTAGCGTAGAGCGTGATGAGTGCTGAGGCAAAATCAATCCGTCTTGTATCAGTGGCTTGCGCTGTAGACCGCTGGGGCTAAAAAGCTTGCAGACGTGGCCCGCCGGAGGCGGGTAAAGTTCGACTTGTGCGCCTCTGGCGCATTCCCGCCGCCTCCACCATTAAGTCATTTATTTACAATAACGTATGTGATTTGCGGCATCAGGACTATACCCGCCGCCATCAAGACTTTGCATGGTTCCTTAGAGGTTCTACAGCAAGAACTCACACTTACCGAAGATTGTGGCGTCGAACCCCGTTGCACGTGAACCGCACATTCCATTTCGATTCGTGAACGGAATCCTCCCATACGCGGTGCTGTACAACTCAACCACCGCCTGCCGCATTTCCTGACCGACACAGACAGATCGAACGGGACCTTGTGTTTTGACCATCCTTCCCATAGGATTTGCTCCGCTGTACCTGCACAAACCGGTGGCAGTCGTTTAACCCGCAGTCGTGGATGTTGATCATGGGCCAGGACCATATCTCAATTGCGGTCATTCCACTCCGAAACACCGCCAAGCAAGATGATTTCGACTACTTTGTGACTGGATTCACGGAGGATCTGATCGGCGAACTTACCCGGTTTCAGGCGTTTCGGGTCGTGGCCAGCCAGAGTATTACGGCATTGATCGGAAGTGGACGCATGGTGGAAGAAGTCGCGCGCGAGTGGGGCTTGGACTACCTCATTCATGGGAGCGTACGGCGAGACGTATCCGCGATTCGGGTTAGCGTTCAGCTCGTTCAGGCCGATTCATCCCACGTGGTCTGGGCGCGCCGCTTCGATTTCCCGCTGGAAGAAGTTTTCGCGGTTCAAGATGAGATCATCGCGACCATCGCCAGCACGCTGTCGGTTCAAATCGATGAGAGCCATCTGAATCGTGCGAAGCAGCGTACCGGCGACGATCTCGCCGCATACGACTACTATTTGCGCGGCATGGAGTGCCTGCGGCGCGGGACGCTGGACGGAGACGAAGAATCGCGCCCGCTATTCGAAGCGGCGTTGGAAACCGAACCCCGCTTCTCGCGCGCCTACGCCGGCCTCTCGCTTTCGTATTTTAACGAATGGTCGTGCCAGGCATGGCATTTGTTTAACGAGAACGAGAAGAATGCGTTTGTTTACGCGGCCAAGGCCGTGGAACTGGACGACACGGATGCGATGGTACACGCAGTTCTCGCGCGCGTGCATCGGTATCGACACGAGCACGACCGCGCCGACCACCATGCGGCCCGTGCATTGAGTCTGAATCCGAATGACGCGAACGTGCTGATTCAGATAGCGCTCGCCAAACTCTTTGGCGGCGAGTTTGTGGAAGCGGCAGAGCTCGCCCGGAAGGCGATTCGCTCGAATCCGCTCCACGGCGGCTGGTACCAGGGTATTGTCGGGTGGAGCCTCTTTATGGATCGATCCTACGCAGAGGCCTACCCCCTGTTGCAGGCAGCCGGCGACTACGTCGTCAATTTCGGCGCCTATCGTGCCGCGTGTTGCGCTATGGCTAACGATGCCGAAGGTGCGCAACGCGCCTACGACCATTTTCAACGTGTGTACTGCTGGAGAATTGCGTTTGGCCGCGAGCCGGATCTCGGAGAAGCCATTCGCTGGGCCATTCAGGTTGAGCCGTTTCGCAACCGAGACGATGCAGGGCATATGCCGGGCATTCTGCGGCGTACGGGGCTCATCGACTTCGACGTCCGGAAAGCCGTAACCACCAGGGAGCCCCAAGCCGCCCGCCCCGCGGATACCGCCCAATCACCGGGTAACCGTTTCGTAAACGACGGGGCAATTTGGACACTTGCATACGAGGGAAAAGGCGCGCAGTTGGTGGAACTGAAGGGGTTTCACGATATCGCGCAACTTCTGAAGTGTCCGGGCGAATCGATTCACAGCCTGGAACTGTCCGGCGGGATGCGCACAGAAATCAGTGAGCAAGAAGTGATCGACGATCAGGCGCGAATCGAATACCGAAATCGAATTTTCGAATTGCAGGCCTTATTGGACAAAACCGATGGCGGTGCGGATTCCGTGCGCCGGAAAGCGCTTGAACAGGAACTGCAGGTGTTAACGGAAGAACTCGCCAAAGCAACCGGGCTGCGCGGACGAACTCGCCTGATGAGCAGTTCCGGTGAGCGTGCCCGAACCGCGGTTACTTGGCGTATCCGCAGCGCTATCAGGAAGATACAAGTCGCCCACCCCCGATTGGGACAGCACCTCGCCAACTCCATCCGCACCGGCACATTCTGCGCTTATGTGCCCGAAGTCGCCACGGATTGGGAGGTGTGAGGCGTCCGCCTCACATCGTAAGGGCAGTCCTCACGCCTTTTAGAGTGACGGCCATAACGGTCGGGATACCTGCAATAAGGCAGATATTGGACCGCGGGCAGACGCCCCGCCAGATTAAGGAGACACACAATGCCACTCGCGAACATCAAGGTCATCGAAGGCGTGTTTAGCGTCGCAGAGAAGCAGCAGATCATCGAGTCGGTCACGGATGCCCTGGTCGCCGTGGAGGGCGAGACGCTGCGTGATAAGACGGTGGTCATCATCGAGGAAACCAAGAGCGGCGATTGGGGATTCGGTGGTCATTCGCTGACCACCAGAGCCGTCCGCGAACTTCGTAATGGGGCCGCCGTTCGTTAGCCGCTGCCCAAGTGCGCGCGTCCCGCGGGGTTGTCTGCGCCCCGCGGGCGCACGTTTCCGACCCGATAACCAACACACGAGAAAGAAACAACACATGAAGGGCAAGCGGTGAAACAACTCCGCCCACGCTTAAATCCCCGTAGCCAATGAGTCAGAAGGTTGGTATGTAGTGTGAGATCTCGGTCGATACGGTCCGAAGCCAAAGCTTGGCTGGATTTGCGTTCTACGGGGGGGCGAAGCTCTCCTAGCCGGGTGGAAATTGCTTAGGTTGCGCGATGATTGCAGACGAAAGCAGATCGCTGAATTGGCGCGGATTGACTGGTTGTGGCGGTGTCGGGCACGTACTGCCATACGTGCTTGTCATTCCAGGGGCCTCTAACTCGACCGTAATTCGAAATCCAAGTCTGCCTGCTTGGGACTATTAGCTCGTGGCTCAGCGGTATTTTGCGCACTTTCCTGCCCAGCGACGGACAAGTCTGAACATTGCCTAACCGAGTTTTGGACAGGTCTGGGCAACCGGGTCCATTGCACATAAATTGCACAGTTTTGCTGTAAGGAAGTGTCACGGTTCTACTCGGGAAGTGCGTGAACAGTGTCGATTAGGTCTTTAAAAGCTGATTCGGGCATGTGGTTTGCGTATGCTATCCGTGCGAGAAGTGTTGCAATAGTGCCGGTTTCCCGAGATGGTTCGATTCCCTCCGCCTCCACCAGGAACTCATTCTTTCAGCAAGTGTTTGTGTAAATGGTGGCGTCAGGCATAACACCGCCACCATCAGTAGACTATGGCGATTGTATGCGCTTCTTCAGGACCGCATGCCCAATCTTCACGTTCGAAATGCGTTGCGAAATTCTCGATGTTGCGCCTTGTCCTCGTATCTATCATCCAAGCTGAGCAAATCCTCATCGGTATATGCAGAGCGAACCCGTTGCACCATCACCCGTCGCGCCGTTTCGTCTACGCCATAATCGATCCGCCACGTGCGGTACGCGATTTCCCACTGTGTACCCGCTATCGGCCGGATGCGCTTGCGCTGTTGGTCGAAGGGGAGTTCGCGGAGTTGTTGACGGAGGAATGCGCGGATTGCCTTTACCCCGGCCCGTTCCAGCCAAGCGAGTTGCTGATCGGCTTCCAGGGCAAAGCATACTTCCCACAGGTCCTCGGCTACGTCCTCGACCCAGCCGCACTTCGCTTCGGGAAAGCTGTCGGCATAGGGAAGGTAGGGCTTTATGTCAAGTATGGGCGTACCGTCGAGGAGGTCGTGGGGACCGACATTCACGATCAGGCCTTGGATTGAGATCAGTTCCACGCAGGAGAGGCCAATTGGGTTGGGGCGGTATGGCGCGCGGCTGGCAAACACGCCCACTTTGCGCGAGGCTCGCGGTGGCTGGACCATGGGCTTCCAATTCTGGTTGAGGTGAAAGACGTAGATTAGCCAGATATGCGAGAAGCCTCCGAGGTTCTGCAAGGCTTGCTCGTAGTTGTGGCCTTTCTCAAACACGATATTGCCGCCGTTTGATTCTGCGATAGGCGACTGGCGCGCGGCGTCGTAGGGGTACCGTGCCTCGCAGTGGAATGTACCAATGGGCTCAAGATGCATGGGATGCCTTTCGTGACCAAGTAACCGGGGACATTCTACGACCAGGCTCTCGAGTTCGCGCGTGTTCAATTCTTCCGTTCCATTAGTCCCAGTTCATCGCGTGAGTATCCACCCAGCCCCTCGGATTCTCTTCAAGGGAATGATGCACCAACTCGTAATCCTGCTTCATTTTCGACCGGTTGGTTTCAGCAGACGTGGCTAGAGCATGCCACGTAGATTCGGGTGAGTTCATCGAGCGAGCAAGGCGTTGATGGATCCTTAACGACGTAGGACTACATGCGTAGCTTTCTCCGACCCTGCAAATTCAACGCATTCGTATCCCAGAGCCCGTAAGTTAACGCCATCGAATAGTCGCTCTCCAGAACCGAGCAGGATGGGTGAGATGGCAATGTGCAGCTCATCGATGAGACCCTCACGAAGGTACTGCTGGATTGTGTTGGCCCCACCGCCAATCCGCACGTCTCTTCCTGCGGCCGCTTCTCGCGCCCGATCGAGCGCTTCATGAATGCCGCCCGTGATGAAGTGAAACGTCGTGTTGCCTTCCATTTCGATGGGTGGACGCGCATGATGGGTCAAGACGAAGACTGGAACGTGATACGGCGGGTTGTCTCCCCACCAGCCTTTCCAGTTCATGTCCGGCCAGGGGCCGCGAATGGGTCCGAACATGTTCCTTCCGAGAATCCATGCCCCAACATTGCGGAAGCCACGCTCGGCGAAGTCATTGTCAATCCCTGTCGTGCCGCTGGTCTTGCCAAAAAGTGCCCGCTGGAACGTGTATGTGGGGATTGCCCACTGGTGCAAATCTGTCCCGCCAACACCAAGCGGATTGCTGATATCTTGATGCGGACCCGCTCCGTATCCGTCGAGCGAGATGGTGAAGCTCTCAACGCGAACTCGTGTCATATTCTGTCCTTTGTTTGCATTGACGCTTGACGTCTGATTTGCACCGCGCCACGAAGCGGCTTGGGTTTGATTGATTCGCTTGCGCGTATTGTCATCCTCGCATCACCACACTCCCTTCGCCATTCTTTCTCGACGGGCCAACTCCTTCTCGCTCGGTTCGGTACTCGGGTATGAGCTGGGTTGGAAATCGCCGCATGGTTCATAGGTACTCATGACAACGCCCGTAGCGGAAACACGAGAGCGAACGAGCCGCAAGGCGGTGGGCTTGGTGCTCTCACTGAAGAGACGCTTACCCCGCCCGAGCACCACGGGAAAAGTCCACACGTGGTACTCGTCTATCAGTGACGCGGCCTGGAGCGTTTGGACCAGATTACCGCTGCCGATCATCTGCAGGTCGAGGCCTGGTTGGGCCTTGAGAGTTTTGATCGCCGAAACGACATCGCCGTGGATCAACGTCGAGTTGGCCCAGTCGAGCTTTGTCAGTGTGCGCGAGGCAACGTACTTTTTCGCTTCATTGAGCGTTTTCGCAATCGGTTGGTCGGCAGGCTGATACGGCCAGTACGCCTCGAATATCTCGTAGGTCCTGCGCCCCAGCACCAAATCGCGATTTCCGCCGTCGAAGCCTGCATCTGAGATATCCACGCCCTCGTCCCAGAAGTCGAATACCCAACCACCATGAGTGAAACCGCCCGTGGGGTCTTCTTCCGGTCCGCCTGGTGCTTGGATGATGCCGTCAAGCGTCGCGAACATAGATGCGATGAGTTTTCTCATGGAAACCAATTCCTTCGTAGAATGCGCTTGGGGTGACAGTTGCTATCACGACGGTAAGTACTTGCCAAACGTGGCCAGAAATCTCAGACTTATGATGCGAATGCAGCAACGCAGCAGCTAATGACCGTCAGAATGTTAGCATTTTGACCCTTCAAGACCGTAATCGTCTCGAACCCTGCCGTAGACCAAGTGACAAGCACTTTTCTTTTGGTGCATGGCGGGGATAGTCTATTGCTTACCATTGCATAGGCATTCACCTCGTTGGCCGGAGAAAGGAAGAACGTATGCGCACGCTTCGATACATGCTTTGTGCCGTTGTGGTCACGGCAATTCTGGCGGTGAGCCAAACCACATTTCTCGCGTCGGCAGCGGAGAAGGAGGAAGGTTGGACGCCGCTCATCAAGGGTGACAGTCTTGATGGTTGGACGACACATGGCAGTGCCAAGTGGCGAATCGAGAAGGGCGTTATCATTGGGCAGTCACCGGGAGGGCAGGGACACTTGTACGCGGAACCGGTGCTTACGGACCTTGAGGTCAAGGGCACGTTTCGTATCACGAGCCAAGGGAAGACAGCGAACAGCGGACTTTACTTCCGCGCCAATCCACCTGAGGACAAGCCTGATGATTTCCCGCGCGGTTATGAAGCGCAGATCTGCAATGACACGGATGCGTTTACAGGGTGGCTGTGGAAACCCGGCACGCCGACAGGTAAAGCATCCAAGCTTCTCGCCAAAGATGGCGAATGGTTCACCATGCGCGTGAAGGCCGTCGGCGATCACATCACGATTTGGGTGAATGACGAGCAGGTGACCGACTGGAAAGACAGCGAGTACAAAACCGGTCACATTGCGTTGCAGTGCCACAACGATCAGATGACCGTCGAAGCGAAGGATCTCTTCTATCGCGATTTAGGCAAGAAGTGACCCTTCTTTTCGAAGACGGTCAGTCATGCAGCCCTTTGCCTTTAAGGATCTGAGGCATGCATTTTGCCACACGCGATTCTCGGGTCTTGGATTGTTTGGGTGCGGAGAAATGGAGGAGGTAGGCGCGTTGGCGTCCCGGGGTTAAGGCGTTGAAGGCGTTTTTCAGGGCGGGCACCTCGTCGAGTTTGTTCTGAAATTCCACGGGAATGGCGAAGTCGGCGGTCTTTTTGTAGTCGATCTTCAAGCCCGCTCTTTCGATTTCGATGGCTTCGAGAATGTAGGCCTTCAGCGTGGATGCCATCTTGGTTACCTCGCGGACATCGGTGAATCGCATCTGGCGCGCGGCTTGCACGTTTTCCGTTTGCCGGACCAGTATTTTCTTGGCGTCCTTTAACAGAGCCCCCTTGAAGAAGTCGAGCGAACAGTATTCTCTGAATGCGTGCATCAAGAGGATGTTGCGATTCTGAAACGTGTAACACGGGACTCCCCACTTCGACTCTTCGGTGAGGCCGCAGGCGAGGACTATCGCTCTCAATTCGGCGAGTTCCTTGGCCCACGTGTTGACGCTGCATTCCGGCGTGCCTCCTCTCGGGCAGCGACCGCAGCCATCGGTGAAGTAAGTGTCGGCGTGTCGATTCATGCGCAGATTTTCTCCCGTTGAACAGATCGGTTCGAGCAATACTATCAAACCGAGTTTCGCGTGTGTGGTCACCTTTCCATTAAACGCCCCTGGCTTCACACCCATTCCTGATTGATGCGTGCGTGTGTCACCGGCGTTGCATGTGGGCCGGAAAATTGAGAGCATGTAGGCCATGTGCCGTCACGGGACGGCAAAAGGAGAAGACATGAGACGCACCCCTATCCAGACAGTAGTAGTTGCGGCGATCGCGTGCCTGATTGTTGTTCAGGCGGGCCATGCCGGCATTGAATCGTTGGTAGTCCCGTACACGGCGATTGAGGATGTCGTGTACGGTCAGAAGGAAGGCATGGGACTGACCATGGACGTGTTGAAGCCGGAAAAGAACGGCAACGGTCTGGGTATTGTCCTGATATCGAGTGGCAGTTGGAAGTCAAGCAAATCGAACATCCCGGAGGAAGTCGCCGAGATGCGCGCGGACCATTGGGCGATGGGTCTGTTGCAGGGCGGATTCACGACATTCATCGTGCGTCATGGAAGCGGCCCGCGATTTACGGTGCCGGAGATGATTGAAGACATCCGCCGTTCGGTTCGATTCATTCGCATGAAAGCGTCGGACTACGGCATCGATCCGAATCATATCGGCATCACGAGCGGGTCTTCGGGCGGGCACCTCGCATTGATGGTGGGCCTAACCGGCGACGACGGCAAACCCGATTCGAAGGATCCCGTCGAGCGCGTGAGCAGCCGCACGCAGGCAATTGTGGCGTGGTTTCCGCCGACAGATCTCATCAATTGGGGTGGGCCGGACGGATACAAGATGATCGAGACGATACGGCCCAACCTGTTTAAGGAAATTTTCGGTACGATCACGGATTTGCCTGCACAACTGAAATCCATCTCGCCGATCTACTTTGTTACGCCGGACGATCCGCCCCTTCTACTGATTCACGGCGACAAGGATGCGACGGTGCCGGTCCAGCAGTCGGAGATTCTGAAGGCGAAGTACGAAGAGACGGGGCTGAAGGTCAAACTCATCGTCCAGCCGGGCGGCCCGCATACCTATTGGGACGGTATCGAAAAGGATTACGTGGACGTGTGCAAGTGGTTTACGGATTCTGCCACTGTAGGGGGAGCTGTCCCTACGTCGTAGTCGGAGACCTTCGGCGCTAAGAGAGTGTCAGGGTCGGGAGGCCCTGACACAACGTGGGGACGGGAGACCTTGACACAACACGGGGGCTTCGGGCGCGAGAGCGGTAAGAGTAACCATGATATTTAGAAGAACCATCGTTGTGTTCGTCGCATGTGCCGTCGCTTCTGCTGCAATTGCCGCGGTGCCGAACATCCACGATGACGCTCACGTGTTCCTGGTAGGTGAACGGGTACAAGTGTCTGTGCTCGCGAAACCGCCCAATCCAATAAACAAGGCGCAGGCCCTGAACGAGCGGTTGGAATTGCAGGCTGTGGCGACTGTATTCGAAGGACGCGCGGATTTTGGCGCGTTGCCGGTGGGCTGGTATCGCGTGGAGTTCTTGCGAAGCGACGACACGGTGGCTGGCTTTACGACTGCGGCGGTTTTGGAACCCTTGGCGGCGGCGCCGCCGGACGATACGCCCATCGCGTTGGATATTGCGCTGGCGTGGCTGGGGGCGAAAGACGAGAGCGATTGGGCGCTCTACGCGCAGCTTGCACGGCTCGCGGGCGTGCGCTGGGTTCGCGACCGGATTCATTGGCGCGAGGTTCAACAGGAAGATGGTTCCTTCGTCGAGCACACAAAGTACGATGACAGCGCGGATATTCAGGCTGCGGAAGGGCTTCGGATTTTGCAGGTGTTCCACACGCGCCCGAAATGGGCGCTTGCTCCGGATTCGAATCCCGAGCGGCCGCGAATAGATTTGCTCAAGTTGTATTCGTTCTGCAAAGGGATGGCAGAGCGTTTTCACGGACGCGTTGGGGCTTGGGAACCGTGGAACGAGGGGAACGCGGGCAACTTCGGCGGCTATACGCTGGACGAATTGTGCACGATTCAGAAGGCGTCGTACCTGGGCTTCAAGGCGGGCGATCCGAACCTAACGGTGTGTTGGAATCCGCTGGGCGGGATCAATATCGAATCGCAGACGCGCGTCGTTCTGCGAAACGAGACGTGGCCGTATTACGACGTGTACAGCATTCACTCCTACGATTGGCCGCATGGGTATGAGCAGTATTGGGCGCACGCGCGAGAAGCGGCATGCGGCAAGCCACTGTGGGTGACGGAGTGTGACCGGGGCATGCAGGCGGATCCTGCGTCCGAATCGGGCGACTTCACTCCGGAGAACGACCGGCGCAAAGGGGAATTGATCGCGCAGTCGTACGTGCGCAGCCTGTTCTCCGGATCGAGTCTGCACTTTCACTTTATCCTTGGCCATTACATGGAAGGCGAGAACCGCACTCAGTTTGGGTTGCTGCGGGCCGACCACACGCCGAGGCCGGGGTATGTGGCGCTGGCGGCGCTGGGACGTCTGCTGGCGGGCGGTGTGTGTTTGGGACGGCACGAGGTTGACAGGCAACCGAACGTGCACGTATATGCGTTTCGTGCGAAGCCGCAAGGACAGCCGAAGGACGTCGTCGTGGCGTGGACGGAGCGCGAAGCCGATTGGCCCGAACGCGGGAAAGAGCGCGCAGCGTGGCCGATTGCGGAATCG
>JAIBAQ010000147.1 GCA_019695095.1 Candidatus Hydrogenedentota bacterium | reverse complement strand
AGGGCGCAACCGACGCACACCTTGGCGTGATGTGGTCGATGAAGAATCCGGATGGCAGCATCATGTTCGCGATGCCTCGCGGCAGTGTGCTGCGCTGCTTCGTGCTCAATCATACGATTCATCACCGTGCGCAATTGCAGGTGTATCTACGGCTCAACGACCTTCCAGTTCCCTCGATCTACGGGCCCACCGCCGACGATCCCACGGGCAACAATTGACATTCCCGCTCCTACGCATTTTCCTTCGAGAGGCCGCTTCCCAACGCTGTGGATGCGGTCTCTTCTGCTTTTGGAGATAGATGTGCCGAAAGGATCGGACTGAAACCCGCCACTCCGCATGCGAGTCGAAGGGATGCACGTGAACAGAGGGCGCGTGCGAGCCTGGACCGACTCGGAGGGAACTATGATTCGATCAATGCTCGCCGTGTCTTTATTCATTGCAGTAGTCACGGTCCTGATTGCAGGTTGTCCGCCGCCGCCGAAGCCGCCCTTTGATGTTTCGGGTGACTATGAAGGGACGTGGAGCGGCACTTCAACGGACAATGCACAACAAGTTGAAGATTGCGTGTTGAGTTTGTCGCTGACGCAGAATGTCAACGCGACGTTTCCGACGGATCACGTGGTCAATGGAACGGTGACCGTCGATTATTCGTGTATCACGCTTCCCGACTGGGTCGAAGATCCGGTGCCGAGCGTGCTGAACGTGACGGGATATCTGCAGGACAACGGGAAGCTGACGCTGGTGACCGGCGGTTGCACTACGGCCTTGTGCGTGGTGCTGACGTTGGACGGAACAGCGCAGGACAACGGCAGCGATGGGTTTGCGGACACGTATTCGGGTACTTGGAACTTCACTATCCTCCTCGCGGGCGTCGAACCGTTCGGATTCACGGGCGACTTCTCCGTGGCCGTAGCGCCGTAGACATCACGCGGGTTCCAACGCTTGGGCGCAGCCTGTCGCTGCGCCCTTTTCTTTTGTTTGCCGGAGGCTTATGCGCGAAGAAGGATGCACCGAGTGACCGGACGGGTTCTTGCTTCAATGCGCGTTCCGTGTATGATGGGCGCGAAACGTGATGGGACTCTTTGAAGGTTCCAGGGGATAAGGGGAACACGCCGTGACAAATCGAATCTGTTCTTTGCATGCCGCATTCGCGATGGTCATTTGCGCCAGCATCTCGCTCGCGCAAGATGCCGCGCCCATCGTGCTTGAAAACGACCTTGTTCGTTATGAGATTGGCGCTGATGGCCACAATCTCAAGCTGCTCGAGAAAGCGTCCGGTACGGACTATCTCACGCATGACGCGCCGTCAGCGGTGGCGTACATTTCATTCAAGGGCAATCGCATAGACGCGACGTCTGCGTTAAAAGACGGCGACGATCTGCAAATCGGATTTGGCGATTCGGGTGTCAAGGCCAAGATTGGCGTCCGCATGGAGAAACGCTACTGGGCCATGAGGGTGAAGGAAGTTATACCGGCGGACGGCGTCGAATCGTTGACCTTCGCAAACATACCGCTCTCCGTTAAAGGTACGCTCGACGAACCGTTCACCGGGTGCGCCCTCGCCATGGATCTCCAGACGAACGTTGCTGAGATACCCGGACCCAATCCGCGCATGGTGGCGACATGCTACCCGCGATTTGGAATGACGGGCGCGTCGGTTTCTGTCATCGCGTGCCCGACGGCGCAATTGCGCGATGTGATGAAGGAGGCGGTCGACGCGGCGGACCAAATTCCTCGCACGCACATAGGCGGTCCGTGGGCGCTCGATTCGGATGGCAATCGAGGTTCATATCTGTTCGATTTCGGATCGTGCACGGAGAAGACCGTCGATTCGTGGATTGCCCTTGTGAAGCAATTGGGATTGAACCAGATCGATTTTCATACGGGCAGCTCGCTGCGTTTTGGCGATTGCCAACCCAATCCGGAACTCTTTCCAAACGGACGCGCAAGCGTGAAGGCCGTTATCGACAAATTGCACGCAGCGGGAATTATGGCGGGGCTTCATACGTATGCGTTCTTCATGGCCAAGAACACACCGTACGTTACGCCGGTGCCCGACCCTCGGCTCGGCAAGTTCGCGTCCTATACGCTTTCCGGCGCAATCACCGCGGATGCCACGACGGTACCCGTCGACGAATCGACTGCCGATGTGTCGACGATTACGGGGTTCTTTGTTCGCAACAGCGTGACAATTCAGATCGACAACGAATTGATCACGTTCGCGGGCGTGTCGAAAGAAGCGCCGTATGGGTTCACGCAGTGCACGCGCGGCGCGTTGGGTACAACGGCGGCACCCCATGAGAAGGGCGCGAAAGCGCACCATATTCGCGAATGTTTCGGGCTTTTCGCGCCCGACGCGGATTCGACGTTGCTGGATGAGGTGGCGGCGAACACGGCAAATACCTTTAACGAGTGCGGGTTCGACATGATCTACCTGGACGCGCTCGACGGCGAGGACATTCTTGGCGGAAGCGAGAACTCTTGGCATTACGGCTCGAAATTCGCGTGGGCCATTGCGAAGCGCCTGAATAGACCCGCTCTGTTTGAGATGAGCACGTTTCACCACCACCTGTGGTTCATTCGCGCGCGGATGGGCGCATGGGATCATCCCACTCGGTCGCACAAGGAATTCATCGATACGCACGTACAAGGCAACTTGAGCGGCGCGGGTATGTATCTCCCGATGAACCTTGGATGGTGGGCGGTCAAAACGTGGACCGGTGCGCGCGGCGAACCCACGTTCCCCGACGACATTGAGTACCTGATGTGCAAAGCAATCGGCGGCGACATGGGCATCAGCCTGATGGGTGTGAACCCTGATAACATCGACAAAGTGCCCGCATACCAGCGGCTCGCGCCGATCTTCCGTCAATACGAGGAACTGCGCCATGCCAAGTACTTCCCCGATTCAATCAAGCAGCAGCTTCGGGAACCGGGAAAGGACTTCACGCAGGAAAAGGCGTCCGATGGGAAATGGCAATTCAGACAAGTGAATTACGACAAGCACAAGGTGAGTGGTCTGGACGGCAACACGAATGTGTGGCAAACGACGAACCCTTACGGCGAACAGCCGTTGCGTGTGCGAATTGAGGCGCTGCTGTCCGCGGCGCCGTACGACTCGCCGGACGGCGTAGTCATCGAGGACTTTGGGAAACCTTCGGAGGCGTTCACCGGAGGCAAGGTCAAGCCGGGCGTCACGGGGGCGCTAACGCGATCGACCGAACAGACGAAGGTTGGCGATGCGAGCGGATGTTACACGGCGACCAGCACAAACGACGAGCCGCGCGGATCGTGGATTCAGATGGTGCGCGCGTTCTCGCCCGAGTTGAACATTGACAAGAAACAGGCCCTCGGCGTGTGGGTTCATGGAGATGGTCAGGACGAACTGCTCAATATCCAGCTCAAGAGTCCCGACCACATTGCCGGTGGAATCGGTGATGGATACATCCGCGTGAACTTCACGGGATGGCGCTATTTCGAACTCATCGAAAACGAAGGCGCGAACATGGAAAAGTGGGGATGGCCATACGGCGGCGGTTACTCTGTCTCGCGCGAAGACATCAGCTTTGCGAATGTATCCACGCTTTCGCTTTGGTACAACAACCTGCCCAAATCGAAAGCGGTCACGTGTTACATCAGCCCCATCAAGGCGTTGCCCACAGTGGATGTCACCTTGAAGAATCCAAGGCTTACAGTGGGCGGCAAGACGATTACGTTCCCCGTCGAAATCACCAGCGGCTCGTACCTCGAATTCGCGTCAATGGATGACTGCAAACTTTACGGAAAGAACGGCGAGTTGCTTAGCGATGTCAAGCCGCAAGGCGATTTGCCAACGCTGGCGGCGGGAACCAACGGTATCGAATTCCAGTGCGATTCAACCGGCGGACCGACGCCGCGCGCACGGGTAACGGCGATTACACGAGGGAATGTTCTGTAGGCCGATACGTTACGCCGTATCGTGATTACACGCGCTGGACCGATCGAGAAGAATGCAGCCCGTGAGACGTTTGAATTGAAACGTCTCACGGGCATTGTTTATGCACTTGCCGTAAGCAAACGATACTCGCGCGCTATTGCTGCGCGGTATTGGTCACCTCAAGGTCGATTTGCATTTCCATGTCTAAATCGACCTTGGGGGGCGCATCGGGCATGCCCCGCAAGTGCTTGGGCATATCCATTGACATCGTGCCGGTTGCCGTGACCTTGTCCTCCCGGTGTGTCAGCCATCCGGTAGCTTCGTCGACCGAATACACGCCCGTGCCGTTTCCGTTGATTTCTCCGGACATCTTCACTTCTTCGTTAAGCTTTGTCAGCACATTGTCGGCCATATTTAGCTTCATGGTCACATTGCCATCGATCGTTACATAGCCACTGGCCCGCCCCCTCAGGGTGTAGGCCGTTTCGGATGTCACGGGCATTCCCGCCAATTCCAGGGTGTATGCATCATCCCACGTGTCCGATGCATTCAAAGCTTTGTCCGGCGCCTTGATGAACAGCGGGTATAAGCTTGCCTTCAGCATATCCGGACTAAAGATCCCCCTCATCAGACTCTTGGCCATCACCGTAAACGGGCCCGATTCACTTCCCAGGGCTCCAACGACTTTTTCGGTGAGGGCATCCGCCCCTTCGATACCCACCAATTCGCCCAGCCGCGAGACTCTCAGGGTAAGTGAAGCGTCTTTGAAGGCGGCCTGCATCTTCTTGAGGAGCGCTCCTCTACGGTCATCCCCTCCATCTCTGCCGGGAAATCCCAAATTCACGTCGACATATGTCGCCGTGATGATCACGGTACCGTCGGCCTCGACGCTGTCGACACTCATCAGATAGGTCATTTCGTTTCCCGATGTCGTGGTTAGGCTCTTGCCTATCACGGCCAACTTCATGGTTTGAGTTGTGTCTTGTTTCACCGTCACCACGCGTTTGCTGCCGACGGCCGGTTTGAACAGGAGCTTATTCGTGTCCGGATCCGAACAACCCGGAAGAGTAACCAGAACGGCAAACACGATTCCGCACACAAGACTCGATTTTGCACTTCGCATCGTCATCCCCCCCGGGCTTGATAGGTCTGGCCTTCTTGTCGAACCACCTCACAGTGCCGACCAGTGTGTCCGACGTATGTCAATGCATGCCCCATATGACTATCACATACGTGACGACCGGTGCGCAAGAGGCTGTGTATCGAAGGAGCGCGTGAGTCTGGTCCAATTGCGGACTATTTGCGTAAAGACCCATGCCGAGGCCGCAGAAATGAAACTACCGTGGGGCACGTCCGATTCGCGTGCCCCACGGCTCTCACTGAAATCCAAGAGGAGTTTGAGCTTCTGCCTCTATTGCGCGGTGTTGGTTACCACGAGGTCAACATTCATATCCATTTCCATGTCCATCTTGGAAGGCATGTTCGGCATTCCCTGGAGCTGCTTGGGCATTTCCATAGACATCTTGCCGGTCATTTGGGTTTTGTCCTCGCGGTGCGTTAACCAGCCGGTGGCTTCGTCGATTGAGTACGTGCCTTTGCCCGTCCCGGCGAGATCGCCGGACATCTTCATTTCGCCGGCCATTTTTGCCAGAGCGCTATTCGCGAAATCGACCTTCGTAGTCAGAGCGCCATCGATTGTGACATATCCATCGGCACGGCCGCGCAACGTATACGTAGACTCGGTTGTCGCGGGCGTTCCCGCCACGTCGAGATTGAACGTATCGTTCCATGTATCCGATGGGTTCAGCGCTTTGTCGGGAGCTTTGATGAACAACGAATACATAATCGCCTTTATGACCTCCGCGCCCATGAACCCTTTCATCATTTCCTTGCCCATCTGTGACATCGGATCGGAATCGCCGCCCATCGCGCCGAGAGCCTTATCGGTTACTGCCTCCGCGCCTTCGATAGCCTTCAACTCTCCCAATCGTGAGACTTGAATGGTGAATGTGGACCCTTTAAACCCCTCCTGGAGTTTCTTAATCATGTCGTCTGCCTCGGCCATGCCGGGCATCGCCATACCTCCGCCCATGCCGGGCAGCGTGAACTTCATGTCTTCGTACGTCACTTTGATGGTCGCCGTGCCTTCGGCGTCAAGGCTTTCGACGTTCATCAGGAAGGTGGTTTCATTGCCGAACGTCATGGACTGGTTCATGCCTATGCCAGCCATCTTGATGTTCTGGGTCGTGTTTTGCTTGACCGTTACGAGGCGTTTACTGCCGACGGCAGGCTTAAACAACAACTTGTTCTTGTCGGGATTGGAGCAGCCTGGAAGGGCGATTAGTACGGCAATCAGGACTCCAAACACTAGACTCGTCTTGGCACTTCTCATCGTCATATCCCCGCAGCTTGATTGGGTTTGCCTACTTGTAAGATAGACTTCCGGAACAGACCGGAGAGCCTCGTGTATGTCCCTGCATACCCCATGTGACTATCACATAGATGGACAGCGGCACGCAATAGTTTAGATTTCGTGTTCCTCACGGAGTCTATTGGCGAGAGGGCGTATTGTTACCGCTTGGAGACGGTAGCGCCGAGCTGCTTGGAGACTTCTTTCTGCAGGCGGTCGTAGTTGAGCCGGTAGCTGCCGATGAGCGCCTCCTCCGGAGGCGTACCCTGCGTCAGGGAATCGAGCATGGGGCCAATTCCGCGAATGCCATAACGGCCCCATAGATATTCGACGGTCGCGTGAGATTGCATATACGCGATCTGGAGCGTATCCGCATCCAGCCGCTTCAACTGTCCTTCCTCGAGTGAGGATAGCGGTATCAGCAGATTGGCCGCGGAAGCCTCGCGCAGCAGGTTTGTTTCGGCGGAGGAAAGTCGGTTCGAGAACGTCTCCGCCAATCCCTCGTTCAGCCACCAAGGGACCGAATCGCCGCCCCAGTACCGCACGACGACATGCGTGTATTCGTGGAAGAGTCGCCTCCACAATTCCGCCTCAGGGATGGGCGCCCCGGCTTCGTCGCGAATAGGCACTCTGATTTTGCCGTCGTACACGGCTCCTATATGTTCGTCAAGTTGCGTGGATAACGAGAAGTCTTTCGCGGTATACGCCACAACCTGGATCGGAGTCGGCGGATAGACATTTCCAAACTTACGGCCGATGTCGCGGTACGCACGCTCTAGGGTTTGCAGCACCTTGCCCAAGTCTCCGCCGCTCGTGTTTGGCGCATAGCTGATCTCAAAATGGGCGGACCGTGTCTTACGGTATGCCCCCTCAACTCCTTCTTCACGGTAGGCCTTATTCAGTTTATCGATCAGACTGCGCCGATTGGGATCGCGCTCGCGCACGAGTTCCCATTGGGCCAGGGCCGCCGCGAGGTCGTTCGCGCGGTAATAAGCGTCACCCAGCAATTCTTGAACATCCAAGTTGTCGGGGTCGAGTTCCACACTGTCTTCGAGGCGGAAGACCGCATCGTTGACCATATCGAGGCGCAGATAGTACGCGCCCAACTGCGCCAATGCGGAAGGGTTCTCCGGATCGGCGCTCACCGCCAAGAGAAGCCGTTCGACCCCCGAGGCAAAATCGGAGTTCTTTGCGCATTCATTGGCCTGCGCTTGATAGGTGTTGCACAAATTGCGCTTCACGGTGGCGTTGTCCGGCGCAAGTTTGTAGGCCTGCTCGAACTGCTTCGCGGCCTGGTCCCACTGCTTGGCGTTGTACGCGTCTACGCCCAGCGCGTTGAACTCCGCGGCTGTCGTGGCCGATGCGGCGCCCATCGCACCCAGTGCCACGAGCAGGGCCACAGCGCCACGCGCGTACCGCCAGAAGGCATTTGGCATCTTTGTCTTCATGCGTCCGGTAGAATGGCGACCGCCTCGACCTCGATTCGGATGTTCAACGGCAAGCGCGCGGCTTGGATAGTCGTCCGGGCCGGGTAGTCGCTGGGGAAATATTCCTTGTAGATGGCGTTCATCTCGCCGAAATTGTCCATGTTATCTAAGTATACGTTCGTCTTGACGACATGTTGCAGACCTGAGCCGGCATCTTCGAGAATCGCCTTCAGATTCTCGAACGTTTGCCTGACTTCTTCCTCGAAGGTCTTTGTCTTAAGTCCACTGCCATCAGGGGCCATCGGACCTTGGCCGGAAACGAACAACAGGTTCCCCGCGGCGACTGCGTGGGAATACGGGCCAGCCGCAGCCGGACCTCGGGGCGCCATAATGCACTTCTTTTTCATGATTATCCTTGGTACTCCAGTGGGTATCGTGCGTCCGCCTGCAGTCGGACCGCACCGTGCACATTCACCCTAACACACGATTGCCAATTGCGGCAAGGATAGGGGGAGTTCATCAATTGTCGTTTACCCCGGATTTCTCACGAACACACTTGAACCCCTCTCGTAACCAGTGTGTTTGCGAGACTTGCGGCGCAAAACAAGGCGTTTCTCCGAGAACAGAGTGTGTTCGCGAGAAATCCTCATGGCATAACCTCAAGGTCTTGCACGTGAGCAATTTGCGTCGGCGCTCAATCGCGCCGGTGCAAATTGCGGTCTACTTACCTTTGAACTGCGGGGGGCGTTTCTCCATAAACGCGGATACGGCTTCCATAAGGTCTTCGGTTGAAATGAGTTGGCTTTGCGCCCAGCGTTCGATGGCCAACTGGGTGTGCTTATCGAGACCATCGCCTTGGTCCACAATGAGTTTAGCCATACCCACCGCCAGCGGGGCATTCTGGGCGATCTCTTGGGCGAGCGCAGTGGCACATTCCATCAACTGCGGTTCGGGCACGACGCGATTCACCAGCCCCCATTGCAGGGCCTCGGTTGCGTCGACATTACGCGCGGTCATAAGCATGTCCTTGGCGCGGCTGGGGCCGATAAGGCGGCAGAGGCGCGTGGTGCCCCCGACATCGGCTACGAGTCCCATGCGACTCTCCGGAATACTCAACAGGCAGGAGTCAGTTGCGATGCGGAAGTCGAACGAGAGGGCGACTTCGAGTCCCAGCCCGATGACCCGGCCCTGAAGCGCTCCGATGACCGGTAGTTCTGTCGACTCGATGGTGTAGAGAGCATCCTGGAGCCGGTCGGCCATGCGGCGCAGCCAGCGAGCCGGGTTTTGGTCCTGCGCGGCGGCTTTTGCCTGGGCCAGGGCCATCAAGTCGATGCCGGCGGAGAATATCGGACCGTTTGCGTTAACAATGATGGCGCGGACTCCGGGGTGCTCGTCGGCGGAGCGAACGGCGGCGGCAAGATCGAGGACCATTTCGGGGGTCAGGGCATTGCGTTTCTCGGGGCGGTTGAGGGTGACGAAATAGAGATCATTCTCGACACGCGCCTGGACAAACGACTCAGACATGGACAGCCTCCCGTGCTTGTTTGCCAGTCGAGTATGACATGTTCTTCTTGCGTTTCCCAAGGCCCCGTGTTAAAAAGAGCACCGAGTTCCGCGAAGTCATTGCTCGGGGCATCTGTTCCTGAGTAAGATCCCCGTGTAGACGAATTCTTGGCCTTAAGCGTGCGTTGCATCGACACTAGGACGTGGGGCAATTATGGATCCTATCACAATCGTTGGTATTCTGCTTGGAGTCTTCTCGGTGCTTTTTGCAGCCGTAGAGGAAGGAACAAGCCTTTCCGCGCTGCTTGCGCCGACAGCGTTGCTGATCGTATTCGGGGGGACGACGGGTGCGACAATCTCATGTTTCACGATCCGGAATATTCTGGACGTCTTGGGAAACGTCAAGCTAATTGTCTTTCGCACGGCATATGACTTCAATGCCCTCATCGAGATGTTTGTGGAAATGGCCGGTGTCACGCGCAAGGACGGTATTCTCGCCCTTGAGAATTATAAACTGAAAGTTGACCACCCATTCTTAAAACGCGGGATTCGTCTGATTGTGGACGGAACGAACGCGGAACTTGTGAAGCAGTTGATGATCACTCAGATGACCGTCGACGAGGAAGCCTTAAAGACGTCGGCGGCAGTGTTTGCGACGGCGGGAGGATTCGCGCCGACGCTGGGAATTATCGGGACGGTGGTGGGCCTCGTTAACGTATTGGGGAACTTGTCCGACCCGGAAAGTCTTGGGCCGGCCATCGCCATGGCATTCATCGCCACTCTCTACGGTGTTTCGTCCGCTAACCTTATGTTTCTTCCAATCTCGAAAAAGTTCGGCATCATCGCGAAGGAAGAGGTAGCTATGCGAGAAATGATCACCGAAGGCGTTCTTTCGATATATGCCGGAGACGGTCCGCACGTAGTTAGTCAGAAGTTGCTTGCGTTCCTTACCGAAAAGGAACGCGCACACGCGAAGACGGCATAGGGCGCGTAACGGGAATACCATAGATGAGTAATCGCCGCCAGAAACACGAAGAACACGAGAATGAGGAGCGATGGCTGCTGACGTATGCAGATTTGATCACGCTTCTTATGGTGTTCTTTGTGGTCATGTACGCGCTCTCCAATGTTGACAAGCAGAAGTTTCAAGCGTTGGCCAGGGCGATGAGCGCGGAGTTCGGAACGCCTGTGGCCAATCCCACCGGCATCGGCGGGAAGGTTGTTCCGGGGCCATCCGTGACTCCTCCACCCAGGGCCGGCACGGAACGCACGCGGACCAGGGGCAATCCAAAGACGGAGCAGATTGACGCGCTTCGGGCGCGTATGAAGAAGTTGAAGGGCGACCTGGACGCGATGGTGAAGGCCAGCGGTCTTCAGGAACAGATCAGCGTGAAGATGGACCCATCGGGGCACAAGGTATCGATGGGGCTGTCGGATTCGTTGCTCTTTGGCGCGGGCAGTGCCGATCTCACTCAAGCGGCTCAGGAGTTGGTGGAGAAGATCGGCAACGTGTTGGCCACGAGCAACTACGTCGTGAATGTGGAAGGACACACCGACAACGTTCCTATCAACAACGCCCGCTATTCGAGCAATCTCCAGCTTTCAACGGAACGCGCCGTGAACGTCGTGTCGTACATGATCAAAACGGCCGGCATACCCGGCAACCGATTGTCTGCCAGCGGCTATGCCGAACACCACCCTGTCGCCTCCAATGACACGGAAGAAGGGCGCGCCAAGAACCGCCGCGTAGAATTCGTGATCCACGATCCGAACGAAGATGAGATTGTGGCCAGCAGCATGGAAACCGAGGAAGAACCGGTAACAAATGGCTCCAACGGGGATGCTGTTGAGACGCGGGGGGGCGTTGTTGAGAGGCCGGGGGGTGCTATTGAGTCGCCGAAAGAGAGTGAACCTCCAGCCGCGGAGGCGACCACCGACTTGCTCCCAGAGGTAGGCAGTCAACGCGGGTCCGGGTCACGTTTTCGGTAGGTGGCCCGCTTTTTTAGCCTGCCGGGCCGATCGTATCGATCACAGTTCAAGCAGAGCTTTGGCCAATTCTTGCGCAGCCTGAAGCGTGGTCTGTCCACTTCCCGCAGGCACGCGGTATGTGATGGACGGCTTGTCTTGCCAGGCGAATTCGAGTTTCCCGCCAAAAGCATCCGAGAGGGCCGCCCGCTTGGCGCGAGAAAGTGAACCCGCGTCTTCGAACTCAATCGCGACAACATCCTTCGCCGCCACGATTCGGCTCACGCCCGCCTCCGCGGCAATTGCGCGTACACGCATCACGTCAAGCAAGCGCGTGACCGGGCCCGGTACGGCGCCGAAGCGATCTGCCAATTCCGAGCGCATCTCGTGGACCTCCTCCGCGCTTGAGAGTCCGGCAATTCGCTTATAGAGCGTGAGCTTCTGGGATTCCGACGGCACGTAGTCTTCGGGGATGTACGCATCGATGGCGATCTCGAACGGCGGGAGCGTTACGCGGCGGATGGGTTCTCCCTTGATCTCTGCCACGGCTTCCGCCACGAGTTGCGAATAGGTTTCAAACCCGACGGCCGTGATATGGCCCGACTGCTCTCCACCCAAGATGTTTCCGCAACCGCGAATCTCAAGGTCGCGCATCGCGATGCGGAATCCCGAGCCCAGGGTCGAGAATTCCTCCAGAGCTTTCAGGCGCTTTTGCGCGTCTTCCGACAACGCGCGGTCGGATGGCACGAGAAGATACGCGAACGCGCGGTGCTTGTAGCGTCCAACGCGACCCCGCAATTGATACAACTCAGCCAAACCGAAGTGATCAGCACGGTCGATGATGATCGTGTTGGCGTTGGGCACGTCGATTCCCGAACCGATGATGGTTGTGCAGACGAGAATATCGATCTCGCGGTGGAAGAACGCCGTCATGATGCGCTCGAGTTCATGCTCGGACATCTGTCCGTGGCCGACGGCGACACGCGCACCGGGCGCCAGCTTTTTGACCATTTCCGCCACGGGGATGATGGTCTGCACGCGGTTGTGCACGTAGAAGACCTGGCCTTCGCGCGCCAACTCGCGTTGGATGGCCTCGCGCACGAGTTGCTCGTCAAAGGTCTCGATGCACGTGTGGATCGGAAGGCGGTCGTTGGGCGCGGTATTGATGACGCTCATGTCGCGCGCGCCCATCAATGAAAGGTTCAAGGTGCGTGGAATCGGCGTGGCGGTGAGCGTCAAGACATCCACGGTTGTGCGCAGTTGCTTGAGGCGTTCCTTGTGCGCGACGCCGAAGCGTTGTTCTTCATCGATGATGACCAGACCCAGGTTCTTGAACTGGATGTCTTTCGAAACGAGCCGGTGTGTGCCGACAACCACGTCGCATTCACCGGACTTGAGGCGCTCTACAGTGACCTTCTGTTCCTGCGTCGTGCGGAACCGGCTCAGCATCTCAACCTTGACGGGGAAATCGGCGAAACGCTCGCACAAGGTCGTGTAGTGCTGCTCCGCGAGCACCGTCGTGGGCACGAGAATGGCAACCTGTTTGCCATCCATCACGGCCTTGAACGCGGCGCGCATGGCGACTTCCGTCTTGCCGTAACCGACATCGCCGCAGACCAGACGGTCCATCGGCTTCCGCGACTCCATGTCGCGCTTTACCTCATCGATCGCGCGGGCCTGGTCGGGGGTTTCGTCGTACTCGAATGCGTCTTCGAATTCGACCTGCCAAGGCGTATCGGCGCTGTATGCGTGGCCTTCGCGGCTCTCGCGCGCGGCATAGAGCGCGAGCAATTCGCGGGTCATGTCGCGAATAGCTTTCTTGGTGCGCGCTTTGGTGCGCGCCCACGTTGCCCCGCCAATCTTGTCGACTTTCGGCACCGCGCCTTCGCCCGCGGCGTACTTCTGGATCATGTCGATGTGCGTTACCGGCACATAGACTTTGTCGCCGCCGGAGTATTGCAGCGCGAGGAAATCGCCCGCCTTGCCTTCGAAGCGCCGCAGGCCCAGATAACGCCCGATCCCGTGCTCGGAATGGACGATGTAGTCGCCCGCGCGCAGGTCGCTGAAGGCGGTCAGCGCGATGCCCGCTTCGAATCGCTTTCGGCTGCGGCGCACATAGTGGCGGCCGAACATCTCGCGTTCACTGACGATGGCAAGCTTGTCGGTTTCGGACGCGAACGCCGCGCGCAGACGGCCCAACTCAACGCGTAGATCGAAGGCGTCCTGACCGACGCGGTACCCGCGCTCTTCCAGCAGTTCGTGCAGCCGCATGCGCTCGCCGGTTGTTGCGCAGAGGAGGACGACGGTGTATTTCGCCTGATCCCACTCTTGGAGCTGTTCCCAGAATGCATCTGTGCGTCCATGCCAGCCGGATAGGGCTTGCATGTTTGCGGAGACGCGGAGGGAAGCGTCGCCGGTGGCGGAGGACACCTGACTCAGGAGCAGTCGGCGGCAACGCTCCATGCGGCTCTCGATGTCATTCCACGCGAGAATGAACGGCGAATCACCGATTTGGCGCTCGATGGTCTGGGCTTCCTCGCGAATCGTGAGCGGTTCGTCGAGTACGACCAGGGTGTCCTTGGGGAAGTAGTCCAGCAAGGTGGCAAGCGTCTCGTTGCCCGAGGATTCCGAAGCCAACTGTGCGCGCTCCGAACGCGGCAATACGGTGATTTCTTCGGCTTGTCCGACACTGCGCTGGGTCTCGGGTTCGAAGCGCCGGATGGATTCGATTTCATCGCCAAAGAACTCAATGCGATACGGCAACTCGCTTGAGATCGGAAACAGATCGAAGATGCCTCCGCGCACGCTCATGTGACCGCGCTGCTCGACCATGAGTTCGCGTTCGTAGCCCATCTCCAACAGCTTCTCGATGAGGTCTTCGAGGTCGTGCTCTTGTCCGACGGCGAGGCGGAGCGTGCGCTTTACAAGACGGTCGCGCCGCACGACGGTCTGCATCAGCGAACGCACGGGGGCCACGACACGCATCGGTTCACCCGAATCCATAGCGGACATCAGGTTCATGAGGGTGTTCATGCGTTCCGCGACGATGTCGTCCGCGGGGGCCATGTTGTCGGATGGGAGCGTCTCCCAGGCGGGGAACAAAGCGCAACGCTCGGGTTTCTCGAAGGTGAGGAGATCTTCGTAGACACCTTCGCTTTCAATGCGGCCCGCGGCGATGATGAGAAGAGGGCGACCCTCAGCTTGAGCGATCTGAAGTGCGGTGAGGGTCTTGCCGGAACCCCACGGTCCTACCACCTCAGCGGCGTTTTCCTGCTTCAAGCGCCGGAGGACCGGTTGGATTAGGCTCAGTGGCCGGAGGGGTTGTTCAAGCGCCATGTAGCGGCAGTGCCTGACTCAGCGGTTGTGGTACGAAACAAACGGGTGGGCCGCAGAACAGCCCACCCGTGAAAATGACGCGCGCGATTACCGCGAGTAGAAACCGATAACGCCTTGCGTATCCGCTTTGAACGGAATTGTCTCCAGATTCGGCGTTGCGGTCATGCGGCCTTCGAAGGACTTCGCCGCGCGGTCGAGGTATTCGGGCATGAACGCGGGTAGGTTCTCCACGCCTTCAAGAATGCCCGGCACCTTGCGGCTGCCTTCGCGAATGCTGACGGCCATGCCCGGCTTCACTTGGAAGGAGGGACGGTCGACTTTCTTGCCATTGACGAGGATGTGGCCGTGGACAACCAACTGGCGGCCCTGCTGCATCGTACGGGCGAAACCCAACCGGTAGACGATGGTGTCAAGACGCGATTCAAGCAGCATCAGCAGGTTTGTACCCGTGACGCCACCCATGCGCTGTGCGCGCTCGAAGGTGAGGCGCATCTGACGTTCGAGCAGGCCGTAGTGCGTACGGATCTTCTGCTTGTCCTGCAACTGCTGTCCATACACGGAGAGCTTTTTGCGGTTGGTCTGCCCGTGCTGTCCGGGCGCGTAGGGCCGGCGATTCGACGGGCACTTGGGGTTTCCCCATATGCACGAACCCAACCGGCGGCACAGCTTGTGCTTTGGTCCTCGATACTTGGCCATAATCCTCTTGTTATCCTCTCGTTTCCTTAGCTACCCCGGCTGACGTAGGTGGCGACAACTCCGCCCCAGTGCATCAACGGGGTAGTAAGATGCACCGGCAGCCAACAAAGCGGAGATTTTATCGATTACATAGGGAAAATGTCAAATGGGATTCGGCGGAGCGGAAAGGCTGGATTCAAATTGTAAGTGCAACAGAGTTTGAAGAGAAGACTTCGTAAGGGGTTCGGTATTTGAGTTTTTTCCTAGGTCGATTGTTGAGTTCCTGGACTAGGGGTTGAAGTTGTTCCTGTGAG
>JAIBAQ010000146.1 GCA_019695095.1 Candidatus Hydrogenedentota bacterium | reverse complement strand
AAGGAGAGTGTTTCGTGAAGAGTGGTATTCACCCGGAATATGTGACGTCGAAGGTGACGTGCGCGTGTGGCAACACCTTTGAGACGCGGTCGGTGAAGCCGGCGATCAACGTAGAAATCTGCTCGGCGTGCCATCCGTTCTTTACGGGTAAGCAGAAGTTCGTGGATAGCGAAGGCCGCGTGGATCGCTTCAACCGCAAGTACGGTAAGAAGAATTAAGCGAATCGATTCCGGTCCGCCATGGAACGGATTTTATACGCAAAAATCCTCTCGATTGCCGAGGAATATGACCGTCTGACCGATCAGATGGGTCAGCAAGAGGTCGCGTCTGACCCGGAGCGTTACCGCCAGGTAGCGAAGGCTCAGAGCGCGATTGCGGATGTCGTGGAAGCATTCCGGCGTTACGAGCGGTACGAGAAGCAGTACCGTGACGCCGAACAGATGTTGCGCGACGAGTCCGACCACGAATTGCGCGAGATGGCCGAAAACGAGAAGCGCGAGACGGAGCAAATTCTCTCAGGCATTGAGGACGAGCTTCGCATTCTCCTCCTGCCGAAAGACCCCAACGACGCCAAAAACACGATCATGGAAATTCGCGCGGGGACGGGTGGCGAGGAAGCGGCGCTGTTTGTAGCGGACCTCTACCGCATGTATTGCCGGCTCGCGGACCTGAAGGGGTGGCGCGTCGAATTGATGGGCTCGAACGCAACCGGCATCGGCGGGTACAAAGAAATCAGTTTCCGCGTCGTCGGCGACAACGTGTACAGCCAGCTTAAATTCGAAGGCGGCGTTCACCGCGTGCAACGTGTCCCCGCCACCGAAGCACAGGGACGCATTCACACGTCGGCGGTGACCGTCGCCGTATTGCCCGAAGCCGAGGAAGTGGACATTCACGTCGATCCCACCGAGTTGCAGATCGATGTGTACCGATCTTCAGGTGCGGGCGGCCAGCACGTAAACACGACGGACTCCGCCGTGCGCATCACGCACGTCCCGACCGGGCTTGTTGTCGCGTGCCAGGACGAACGGTCGCAGCACAAAAACCGTGCGAAGGCCATGATGGTGTTGCGCGCGCGGCTCCTGGTGTTGAAGCAGGAAGAAGAGGATGCAAAACGCTCTGCGGACCGCAAGACGCAGGTCGGCAGCGGCGACCGCAGCGAACGCATTCGTACGTATAATTTCCCTCAAAACCGCGTGACAGACCATCGAATTGGCATGACGCTCTACAATCTCGAAGGGGTCATGGAAGGGCAAGTCCAACCGCTTATCGAAGCCCTGATTGCGGCGGACAGGTCGGCTAAGCTGACCCAGCAGTAATGGGCACGGTGCGCGAGTGCATCGAGCTGGCAGCGCGCGCGCTCGAGAGCGTGAGCGACAGTCCCCAATCCGACGTGGAATTCCTCTTGGCGCATGCACTCAGTATCACGCGTTCCGCATTGCTTTCCCGCCTGGATCAATCGGTCGATACCACTCCATTTACGCCACTCCTTAAACGTCGGCTTGCGCACGAACCCGTTGCGTACATCCTCGGCGAATGGGAGTTCTTTTCGATGCCACTGGCCGTGCGCGCGCCGATGCTCGTGCCGCGCCCGGAGACAGAGCACCTCGTCGAGTGCGTACTGGAGCATGTGGGCAAGCGGCCGTGCCGCGTCTTGGAGATTGGCACGGGGACGGGGTGCGTGGCCTTGGCGGTGGCCAAACATGCGCCGAATGCCGAAGTCTTCGCTTCGGACGTCAACCCCGCCGCACTGCGCCTGGCCTCGGAAAATGCCGCTTCACTCGGACTTTCCTCGCGTGTCGATTTCAGATTGGGCGATTTGTTTGATACCCTTCCTGCATTGGCCGGGACATTTGACGTAGTATGCTCCAATCCGCCTTATGTAGCGGAAAGCGAGTGGAGCGAATTGTCGCAGACCATCACGCTTCACGAAGACCCGCGGGCCTTGCTCGCGGGGCCGGACGGACTGGATGTGATTCGACGGCTTGTCGAAGAAGCCTGGACTTGGCTAAACCCAGGCGGGTTACTTGCTATCGAAATGGGGGAGGGGCAGTGGATGAAAGTGAAATCGCTGCTTGAGCATCGAGGATATCGCGAAGCGGACGTGGTGAACGATTTGGCGGGTATCCCGCGTATCGCGCATGCAGTGAGGCCGTCGTTATGAAGCCTGCGGCCTATTCGACAGCCGTCCGCGAAATGCCCGAAGAAGAACGCCCCCGCGAACGCTTGGCGCACCTCGGAGCCGAAGCGTTGCGCGACGCAGAATTAATCGCCGTGTTGTTTCGTTCCGGGACGCGCGAGCTGGGAGCCATTGCCCTCGCCGAGAGGTTGCTGAAAGAATTCGGCGATCTGCGAGCGGTGGCTCGGGCCTCGCTGGAAGAGTTGCAGTGCGTGAAAGGCCTTGGCCAGGTAAAGGCCATCGAGATCAAAGCGGCCCTCGAACTGGGTAAGCGGTTGGCGTCGCACGTGGCGGAAGCCCGCCCACGAATTACGAAGGCGGATGATGTATCCAGGCTCCTGATGGTGCGATACAAGGATTGCGAGCGGGAAGAATTTAAAGCATTGTTGTTGAACTCGAAGAACGAAGTGCTCAAGATTGTCGATGTGTCGACCGGTGGATTGGATGCGACAGCCGTGCTGCCGCGCGACGTCTTTCGGCAAGCGGTGCGCGACGGAGCTGTGGGGATGATTGTGTGTCACAATCATCCGAGCGGCGACCCTGAGCCCAGCCGCGACGATGTGACCATAACGAGACGCCTGAGCGATGCGTCGAATGTATTGGGGATTAAACTCTTGGACCATGTGGTATTTGGCGACGGACGTTTCGTCAGCTTCAAAGAAAGGGGGCTGATGTGAAACAGCCGTTTAGCGCGTGGCGGGAAGGGCTTCCGTATTACCTGCCGCCATTTCTCGTAGGTATCATTTTGCTGGCGCTCCCGTGGGGCGGAGTCTGGACCCACTGGGCAGGTGTGATCGGCGTGTTGGCGGGAGCCTACGTGTTGTTCTTTTTCCGGGATCCCCGGCGTGCGGTCCCTGCCTCCGCTAATGCGGTCGTATCTCCCGCAGACGGAACCATCGTCGGCATCGAGGACCTCGAGAGCACCCCGCACTACGACGGACCTTGCCGGCGCGTTTCGATCTTTCTATCGGTCTTCAGTGTCCACGTAAACCGCGCGCCGTTCGACGGCACGGTGGAGGGGATTGCCTACAAGGAAGGCGCGTTTAAGAACGCCATGCGCGCCGACACGACCGACATCAATGAGTCGAATACACTGCGCTTTCGCACGGAACACGGGCTGATGACCGTGCGCCAGATTTCGGGCGCGGTTGCCCGTCGCATCGTGTGCCGCTGTGCCGTGGGCGACTCGCTCAAGAAAGGCGAGAAGTTCGGGATGATCAAGTTCGGTTCCCGGACGGAGCTCTATCTGCCCCCGGGAACGAAGATTTGTGTTACATTGAAGCAGAAGGTGAGCGGCGGTGCGACGGTGGTCGCGGAAGTGCCAGCTCCCTAAAGGTATGGCAACGTTTATGATGAAGCAGAATCCATTCAAGAACGTAGCGGCGCGAAAGGGCTTCAAACTGCAGGCGCCTCAGCGCCGCAAGCGCGCCGGAGTGAAGCGCCGTCCAATCAACGTCTTGGCCAGCGCAATCACCACACTCAACTTATATTGCGGCATTTCAAGCATTTTTGCCGGAATCGAAGGCCACTTTGAGAAGGCGGCCTACCTGATCTTTGCCGCAATCGTTATGGACATGCTCGACGGCTCGGTCGCCAAGATGACGAAGAGCGTGTCCGAATTCGGCAAGCAGTTGGACAGCCTCTGCGACGTAGTGTCGTTTGGAGTCGCGCCCGCGGTCTTGATTTTCACCGTCTACCTGCCGGAAGAAGTAAAGCTCGTGAGTCGCACCGGCGCGGTAATGGCGATCATCTACGCCATTTGCACGGCCCTGCGTTTGGCCCGATTCAACGTATATCAGGCCGAAATCCGCGATTACTTCGTAGGTTTACCCTCGCCCGCGGCGGCGGCGACCATAGCATCGTTTGTGCTGTTCACGGAGTACTACGGTTACCATGTCGCATTCTGGGTGTTGGGACCGTTGACCTTGTCGCTCGCCTACATGATGGTCAGTACGCTTCGATATCCAAAGGACAAGATGAAGTCCATGGTGCTGGCGCCTCGGCACGGCTTCCGTTTGCTGGCGATTGTCGCGGTCGCAATCGCGATCTTTGACCAAGCCAGCAGGCACTCGCCCTCCATCGTCTTGTTTCCAATGGCGGCGTGCTACTGCCTATTCGGCGTGGTCGACGGCATTTACCGGCGCTTCTTCCTCGCCGGTGGGCGTTCCAAGGCTGCCGGTGAAGGCGAGTCTGGTGTGACGGCTGGCCCGCCCTCAAAAACGGGCGACCTCTTGTAAGCGTCGACCGACTCAACGACCAGGACTTTCAAGACAGCCGCAATCGGTACGGCGAGAAGCAGCCCCAGAAATCCCAGGAAACTGCCGAACACCATAATGGCCAGAATGACCCACACGGGACTCAGGCCAACCTGTTCGCCTACAATTTTCGGCGTTATTACGTTGCCTTCCAGCACCTGCACGATCCCGATCGTGATCAGCACACCCAGTACATGCCAGTCGAGGCCGTATTGGGCAATGGCCATGGTGAGTGAGAATACGGCCACGAACAAAACCCCCAGATACGGAATGAAGCTCGCGAGCATTCCAAAAGCACCTATCACCAATGCCATGACCTGCAATCCTGAAATCAAGAATCCGACGGTGTACATTGCTCCCAGGCAAAAACACACCGTCGTCTGGCCTCGCAGAAAACTCCGCAATTGAGAATCAATCTTGCCCACAATCTCGACGGTCTTGGGCGAGTGCCGTGGCGGAATGAGTGACCGGCCTCCCTGAACGATGCTGTCGAAATCCTTCAACAAATAGCCCGCCACGAAGGCAAAGAGAGCGAAATTGGCAACGAAGAGGATGACCTTCAGTGCTGAATTTCCCAATGAGGCGAATAGACCCGCAATACTCACGCCCGCGCTCCTGCCGGCTACGGCAAGCGTTCCCGCGTTGTTGCGGACGAATTGAAGAGACTGCTCGCGAACGTATTCCCCAACTTTGGTGCGTATTATGGCCAGGGTATCCGGATTCTTATCGTTCGGATCGATCCATCCTGCCTGCTGAAGCACGCGCTCAACTTGCGGACTATCTACCAATTGCTCAAGCCATTCGTTTCCGCGACCCACCTCGCTTCGCGCAGACGTAATGATGGCGTCGCCCTGGCTGATAATCCCAGGCACAACCACAAATGGCACGCAAAGAATCACTAGGATTCCCAGAATGGCCAGACCAGCAATGGTCACGCCTCGTGGGACTCGCCGCGCCTCAAAATAGTCGACAACCGGGTCAAAGACATACGCAACAATGAAAGCAAGAAAGAGCGGTATCAAGACGGGCCGCAGGATGTACGCCAAAATCCCCACCAAAACGATTGCCAACAGCACGCCGACAGCGCGTACCCAGGGATTGGCCAGAACAGGGTGCGACATACTTCTCGTTCTCCTTCCGCGCGGTGCCTTCAGGCGGGAGCTTAAGATGCTACCGGCCAACGAATTGCATCGACTTGCAAAGCCAGCGAAAGCATTCTACCATTTATAGTAGAGAGGGGTAAACGCCCGCATGGCGAAAGGACTGAGAGATGCGCCGGGCGCTGACGATTATCGCACTATTCTTGCTAGGGGGCGGCGTGGCCATTGCCGTGGCCGACACGCTGACCCTGAAGAACGGTGACCGCATGAACGGCAGTCTCGTTGAGATTGCCGAAGATGTCGTCGTGTTCCGCGCAAACCTGGCCGGCAAAATGATGGTGCCTGTTGGCCAAGTCGTGTCAGTCACCACGGCTTCTGATTTTGTCGTCGAATTCAAAGACGGCACGCGCGCCACCGGCCGTGTAGTCAATCAGGACGGCGGACTGAAGTTTGTCGAGAGCCAGACAGACAAATCGAGGCCGATGAAGGTGTCGGATATCGCCAATGCGGCGCGTGTGCCCGAGACGCCCGAAGGGGGAGAGGGGCCGTTGGGCTTTCTGGAAGCTGGCGTGGCATCGCGCTTTGGCAACAGGGACTACGTGGCCTTATACGCGCGTTTGCGCACGAGATATGATTCGGATTCGCTCTACTATCGCGGCGATACGACTATCGATTTTGCTGGCGAAGGCCAGGAACCCGAGGCACTACGTTCGCTGCATCAATTTATCCTACCGCTGGAAGGGCGTCTAAGACCCCTCTTCGAGTTGGAACTGGAACGCGACCTGGACGAGGCGCTAGCGTTGCGTGCGCGCATCGGAGCCGGGGCCAGCGTCACGCTGCTTGACGGGGAACGCGATACCCTCGAAGGAAGACTGGGGCTGAGTGCCCTGCATGAAGAGTATGACGCAGATGCGTGGCGCGCGCTGGATATCCTGCCCGAAGATGGCTTTGCGCGCTTGCGCGGACGAGTGTATGGTGCGGCGCTCGATGATGAGGATCGCGATGACGTTGGACTTGACTTGGCGCTCACGCATTCGCGCAGAGTGTTCCGCGATTCCCTGCTGGAAGAGGAACTGCGGCTGCGCCCAAGCCTCACAGACTTTGATGAGTTCACATCTTCGTATGAGTCGCGTCTTTCGGTGCCTTTGACCGATCGCCTGCACTTGAAACTGAACATGCGAGTAGACTTCGACAATCGGCCGCAGTTCCAGTATATGAACGAATGGCGCGCAGCCGTAGGTGCGGGAATCTCCTGGGACTTCTAATCCGGATTTCTCACGAACACACTTGAACCCCTCTCGTAACCAGTGTGTTTGCGAGACCTGCGGCGAAAAACAAGGCGTTTCTCCGATAGCTGAGTGTGTTCGCGAAAAATCCTCATGGCATAACCTCAAGGTCTTGCACGTGAGCAATTTGCGTCGGCGCTCAATCGCGCCGGTGCAAATTGCGGACTGAGCCGGCCGCTTCTCTGACAAATCTATCGTGAGTATCGCTGTAATAACTCCCTCATGCCATGCATCCATAGTGCGAGATGGTGCCCGGTGTTTTGCGGGTCGGAAGTCACGGCTTCGCCACGTATTTGCTGGATTCGCACCTTGATTGACAGCGTAATGATCGTCTGTTATCATCTCGCGGGCATAGCGTTCGTTAACCTGCTTTGCTTGATTAAACCGGCGTACTACAAAGGACGGTCGCACACGGTCCGTCTCATGTCGAGGTAACTTTCTGTGCCGCCAGTCATCGAAACAGTAAACCTCACCAAAGTCTATGAAGGCGCCCTTCGCGGCCAAGATGTGAAGGCCCTTCAAAACCTCACGATTGCCATCGAAGAACGCGAGATATTCGGCTATTTGGGGCCGAATGGTTCAGGCAAGACGACAACGATTAAGATGCTGCTCGGCCTGATATTTCCCACGTCTGGCGATATCCGGATTATGGGAAAGACCGATATCGGGGCGGCTGCCATCCGGAAGAGCATCGGTTACTTGCCCGAAGGCGCGTATTATCCGGACTTCCTGCGCGGCGAAGAAATCCTTCGCTTCTACGGCCAGCTCTACGGTCTCAGCGGGAAGAATCTGGAGAAGCGCATCGACGCGACGCTGGAACTCGTGGGTATGACCCGCGCGCGCAAACGTCTGCTCCGCGGGTATTCGAAGGGCATGAGGCAGCGCATCGGCTTGGCGCAAGCGTTGCTCCACGATCCAAAGATTCTGATCCTTGATGAGCCCACAACCGGTCTTGACCCGGTGGCGCGCAAAGAGATTCGCGATATGCTCGTGCGCTTGCGCAGCGAGGGTAAGTCGCTGTTGATTTCGAGCCACGAATTGTTGGAAGTGGAACTGATCAGCGACCGGGTAGGGATCCTCTTTGAGGGCGTACTCCAAACGCTGGGCACCATTCAGGAACTACTTGCTGACCGCGACGTGACTGTCGACACCGCGGGCGTCACCGACGCGGCCATTCGCGCGTTGGGCGAACGTGGAATCATCTCGGACGATGTGATTGAAGGCAAGGCGCGATTCCGTGTGCCACCGTCTCTGTCGATCTACGATGCGCTGGAAGTCATGAAGTCGCAGAATCTGACAATAGTCGGTGTGGCGCCGCGTAGAGAGACTCTTGAAGAGTTGTTTGTGCGGGTAGTCGGAGAAGCGCGCCTTCGGCGAGACAATGAAGGGAAGAAGGCTTCATGAGCGGCGTTCTGGATTTTATGCGCGGAACCTGGAGCATCGGTGTCTACACCTGGCGCGAAGGTATCCGCAAGAAGGTACTAATCGCCTTCCTGATATTGAGTTTCCTCGTGATCTTCGGGTCACAGTTCATAACAGCCTACTTGACGCAAACAACGGTAGGCCAGGTCGAGTCGGATGTCGACGCGAAACTGATCAAGGATATTTGCGTCACGGCCATTTCGATCTTCGGCGTGTTGATTACGATTTTCGTATCGGCATCGGCACTCCCCGGTGAAGTTGAGAACAAGGTCGTCTACACGATTCTCTCCAAGCCCGTTCGCCGGTTCCAGTATCTCTTGGGCAAGTTCCTCGGGGTTCAGTTCATCGTCATCATCAATCTGGCGCTGATGGGCGGGTTGTTCTTCGTCGCGTTGTATGTCAAACAGCAAGTACTTCCGACGCTGCTGTTGTGGTCCATCTTGTTGACGTACTTCCAGTTCTTGATTGTGTCGGCATTTACGTTCGCCGTATCGTGCACCTCGACGTCTGCTGTGCTGCCGACGATTGCGGGCCTGTTCATCTACATCGCCGGCAACTTGACCGAGTATCTGGCCGATGTTGCACGGCGCGCGGGAACGACGGAACAGTTCATGGATAAGTTGGTCGGATACCTCGCGGATGGCCTGTTCCGAATTCTGCCGAATCTACAAAGCTTCAGTCTGAAAGACCAAATCCTCTATCTGTCGCCAAACGATGCGCCGCGCGATGCGCTAATCCCGCAGCTCATTCTGTATGGCCTTGCATATGCACTCTCGGGTTATATCATTTCGTACTTGATATTTCGTCGAAAAGAACTCTAATCGTCTATGAATAACAGACTTACTGCTGCAGTTCTCTGGGCCGTCCTTCTGGTGTGCCTCACGCTTGGGGCTATTCAGGGGAACCGCGTTCAACAGCTTCGCGACGCGGAGAGCTTCTATCGTTGGATCATGTCGGCCTCGACCCAATTCCGTTTATTTGGCGAACCCGGTCACGTGCCGGATGGTGAAGATCCGAAGAAGTATCGCGACGAGGAACTCTTCCAGAAGCTGGTGGAGCAGACGGATTCTCTGATACCTGAAATCCCCGAGAGCGACACGGACTACGATCAAAACCAAAATCTCCTTCCCAAAGTCGTCCGCTACCTGACGGCTCCAAAGGACCCGGAAGCTGAAAAGAGTGAACTCGAAGTAGGCGAAATCGTAAGTGAAGAACAGGTCCGGCGCGACACGGAAATGTGGGGCTACGCTAAAGGTCCTGAGTTGGCCGAACTCCGTACCGAGTTCCTGCAAGCCATGCGTGAGGGCCGGGTCTCCAGTGTTGCCGTTTTGAACCCCACAGACCTCTACCAGTCCAAGGAAGGCGAGCTATCCAAAGGACAGGTCAGTCTGGCCAATATCTTCTTCGGATTCCGCAAGATGGCGGCCAATTTGGTGTGGCTGGAAGTTGACCGTTACTTCCACATGGGGCAGATCCACCGCATGGTGCCCCTGATGAAGACATGCGTTCTGCTGGATCCCGGATTCGTCGACGCCTATTTATTGGGAGCCTGGCACCTCTCGTACAACGCGACCGCCAATCTGGAGGACACGCCCTGGACGTTGAGGAAGTTCTATCCTCAGTATTACGCGTGGATGGGTGAGAAGGAGTCCTTCTACTACAACGGTATCGAATTCCTTAAATCCGGTATCCGGAACAATCCGCGTAACTACAAGCTATACTTCGATCTTGGTTACTCAATTTACGAGAACAAATTGAATGACCATCCCAACGCGATCAAGTACTTGAAAGAGGCGATACGGTTGGACCACGACCGCTGGGTCAGGCGGCAGCTTTATCGCATTCTGGGAGAGAACGACCAGCTTGAAGAGTCGCTTCAGGGTTGGCGTGCCTACCTGGAGTGGCAGCCAACAAACGAAATCGCGCCGCGCTTCATTAAGCTGATGGAAGGGCGCATCAACGACCGTAGTGTGACCTGGAAGTCCGAGCAGGCAAAGGCCGCGGAAGAACTCCTGCGGCGTGCCGAGGCCGCGGGGGATACGGCGAAGGCCGATGTCTGGCGCGCAAATGCTGCGGCCGCACAGGCGGAAGAGCAGCAGTTGTTTACCCAATCGCGCGAATTCTGGCAGAAGCTCGTCAACGAAGATGCCGGCCAGTTGAACAAGGACACGTTCGCCGTGGCGCGTTTGGCGCGCATAAAGGCTGAGCAGTTGCGACGTCAAGGCCTCTATTTGGAGGCAATTGTCGAGGTAGACAGAGCCCGCTGGGAAAGCAACGAGTTCTGGGATCAGGGCACTCACTTGATGCTGGAGTATAAGCGTGAGGGCAACATCCCGCTGCAGGTGACCGAATTGAGGCAGTTGGATCGCGAGGCTCAGGCCGCGGAATACACCATTCACTTGCCCAAGTCGATTGACGGAAAGATGTTCTACTTCTCCGACGCGGACAGGACTTGGTACCAAGAGGGCTATCAAGGCGATTCGACGACGCCCGTTCAGGCGAATAGCGACGCTTGGTATGAACTCTTGTGGGAGCATCCCGAGGCGACGACCCCAACCAAGACGTTGGATGGTCCGATTGTCTATCGCATGGGTGACGTTTGGTACCGCTACGAGGCGAGCGAGCCGGCCAAGGCTGCGAAGACGGATGGTCTGCTACTTCCGCTTGCGTTCGCTAAGGCTGCGACCGGAGCCGCAAAGAATCCGTCGTAACGGCTATCGATCCCGATCCGTGCGCCGAAGCCATGTGCATACTCCGCATAACCATAAGTGTGTCGTGATGGATGGTTGCACTCGTGTCGGGCCGTCACTAAAATATCGGGGGACTTGGTTACCCGTGAAGTGTCCTGCCAGTGTCTATTAACCACCGAATAATCGACGCGAACCTGGCCGACGTGCAATCGCGAATCGAAGCGGCATTGTCGCGTTCAGGGCGTCCGGCGGGTTCCGTGACTCTGGTCGCGGTTACGAAGAGTGTCGGTGTGGAAGAGGTGCAGGCGCTGGCCCAGCGAGGTGTAGTGCATTTTGGAGAGAACCGGTTGGCCGGGATACTGGCCAAGCGCGATCGGCTCCCCGAGTCGCTCCGCTGGCACATGATTGGCACCGTTCAGCGCCGAAAGGCCAAGGACGTGATCGGCCTCTTCGACACGGTCGATTCTGTGGACCGCTTGGAATTGGCCGAAGAGCTCAATAAGCGGTCTGAGGGAAGACCAGGGCCCTTGCCGGTTCTCGTGGAAGTGAACGTTTCCGGCGAAGCCTCGAAACATGGGTTTGAGCCCGAGAGCTTTGCTCATGCCCTGGACCGAATGCGACAGTTGAAGTGCATCGACGTGCAAGGAGTCATGACCATGGCTCCGTTTGAGCTGGAAGCCGAGCGGGTGCGTCCGGTATTTGCGCGGCTCGCAAAGCTCGCGCAATCACATGGTCTGCCGCGCATATCGATGGGTATGACAAACGATTTCGAAATCGCGATTGAAGAAGGGGCCACTGAAGTCCGGATTGGCAGTGCGCTCTTCGAGCGACGAGAGGAATGAGTACGATGCAGGAGGTATTGGAGCGCATCCAGGGTGAGGCGCTTGAGGAAGTTAGTCAAGCGGATTCGCTGAAGCGTATCGAAGAGGTTCGCGTGAAGTTCCTGGGACGCAATGGCGTCCTGACCGGAGTGCTGCGCTCCGTTAGCGAGGCGCCGGTCGAACAGAGGCCCGCCCTGGGCAAGGCGGCCAATGTCCTGAAGCAACTGCTCACCCAACAGATCGAAGCGCGCCAACAGGCATTGGATGAGGCCGAACGCGCCCAGCGGCGCGCCGCTCAACGCGTCGACCTGACCCTTCCGGGCAGGCGTCCACCCATGGGGCACGCGCACGTGGTGCTGCAGACCGCGGACGAAATCATCGACATCTTTCGCGAAATCGGCTTCCAGATTGCCACAGGCCCCGATATCGAAACCGAATACTACAACTTTGACAGCCTGAACACGCCGCAGGACCATCCCGCACGGGATGCCCATGACACCTTCTTCATCAGGCCCGGCGTCGTTCTGCGCACACACATGTCTCCCGTGCAGATGCGGGTCATGGAGAAGACTCAGCCCCCTGTCGCCGTGGTTGCCCCGGGCCGCGTGTATCGGGTGGACGCCGATGCCACGCACAGCCCCATGTTCTACCAGCTTGAAGGACTCCTCGTGGATGAGGGCGTAAGCTTCTCCGACCTGAAGGGCACGCTCCTCATGTTCGTACAGCGGTTCTTCGGCAAGGACACCAAAGTGCGCTTCCGGCCCCATTTCTTCCCGTTCACCGAGCCAAGCGCCGAAATGGACATCCTCTGGACCTCGGAAAGACCGGGAGGGGGGAGTCAGACCAAGTGGCTCGAAATCCTGGGCTGCGGCATGGTGCATCCTGAAGTCTTCCGCTACGCCGGCTACGACTACGAGAAGTACACCGGCTTCGCCTTCGGCTTGGGGATCGACCGTATTGCCATGGTCCGGCATCGCATCAGCAGCATCAGCTACCTCTACGAAAACGACCTACGCTTCTTGGAGCAGTTCTAATATGAACGTGTCATTGAATTGGCTGAAAGAATTTGTCGACATTGCGCGAACCCCGGACGAGTTGGCCCAGGATCTTACCATGCTCGGGCTGGAAATCGAGGCCATCGAGCGTCCTGGGGAAGGAATAAGCAACGTCATCGTCGGGCGCATACTTGAGATAAAGAAGCATCCCGATGCGGACAAACTCGTTGTCTGCAAGACCGACGTGGGCCAGCCAGAACCGCTCCAGATTGTCTGCGGCGCCAAGAATATGAAAGAGGGCGACCTTGTCCCCACAGCGGTCGTCGGTGCGACGCTGCCCGGAGACTTCACGATTACCCGGCGTAAGATGCGCGGTATCGAGTCATGCGGGATGATGTGCTCCGCCCGGGAGTTGGGGATGGGGAAGGATCACGAAGGCTTGCTGATCCTTCCGTCCGACATGCCGGTTGGAGGCGACGCAGTCAAGTTGTTAGGTTTAGATGACGTTGTCTACGAGATCGAAGTGACTCCCAACCGAGGTGACTGGGCCAGCATGATCGGCGTGGCCAGGGAGTTGGCCGCCCTCTATGGTACGTCGCTGAGAATACCAAATATTACATTGAACGAAGGTGGGGAAGAGGCGCGCAAGCTCTCTTCCGTGACCATTGAAAACCCCGACTTGTGCGCCCGTTACATTGGCCGAGTGCTTACCAATGTCAAAATTGGACCCTCTCCGCAATGGCTGGCGCAGCGCCTGACTAACGCCGGACAGCGTCCAATCAACAACGTAGTTGACATAACCAACTTTGTTTTGCTCGAAACCGGCCATCCATTGCATGCTTTCGACTACGATAAGTTGTTGGAAAATCGGATAGTTGTGCGATGTGCGAAACGTGGTGAAACAATCAGAACAATCGACGAACAAGTGCGCACCCTCGATCCCGACATGCTCGTCATTGCGGATGCCAAGAACCCCGTCGCTGTTGCTGGCGTCATGGGCGGCTTCGATTCTGAGGTGAGTGAAAGCACCGTAAACATCTTCCTGGAAAGCGCATTCTTCGCCCCAAGTTCCGTGCGCAAGACGTCACGTAAACTTGGCATGCATACCGAGGCGTCCGCACGCTTCCAGCGCGGTGCCGACCCGGAAATGGCTCGTTACGCGGTTGACCGGGCGGCGGCTCTGATGCAGGAGCTAGCCGGAGCGACCGTCGCGCCCGGAGTCATCGATGAGTACCCGCGGCCGCTCCCGGTGGTCGAGGTCAGTCTGAGGTATGCCCGCGCCAATGCACTAGTCGGCAAAGTAATTGAAGGGGAGAGGCAGAAGGCAATTCTGGAGTCGCTTTGCTTCAAAACGATTAAGGCAGACAACCAGGGATGTCTCGTACAGGTTCCTACTTGGCGCCACGACGTCAAGCAGGAAGCCGACCTGATCGAGGAGATCGCCCGAATGTACGGCTTCGAGAATATTGAAGCCTCGATTCCTCGGGTCCGAAAGAACATGCAAGTATTTGCGCCAAAAGAAGATGGCATACGCGAGATGCGCCGTTTCCTTACGGGCCTCGGTCTTACCGAACTCATGAGTATGACCTTTACGAGTCCGGAAGAAGTTCAACGGTGCAGACTGGACGGCTGCTACGCCGATATGGTTGCCCTCCAAAACCCGCTATCCGAGAACCTGCAGACTATGCGAACTTCGCTGCTTCCGGGTTTGCTCTCCACAGCATCGCTCAACATACGGAGAGGTTGCGCTGGATTGCGTGCTTTCGAGGTTGGTCCGACGTACCGTCCAGCGTCAAATGGAGAAGAACTTCCTGGCCAGCAGTTGATGCTGGGAATTGTTTACACCGGACTTAGGGAGGACCGGCATTGGAGCGGCACGCAGAACTCCTGCGACCTGTTTGACGTAAAAGGACTTATCGAGGCGATAGGCGTCCGCTTTGGCTTGCAGTTGAACTGGCAGGAAGGTCAGTTGCCTGCGTTTGAAAAGGGACAGCAGGGGAGAGTGCTCTGCGGCGAAACAGAACTAGGGACCTTGGGCAGGGTGTCTGATGAAGCCCTCAGCGCGGCCGAGATTGAACAACCTGTCTTCCTCGCCGAACTGGACCTGGAGCAGTTGCTGACGCTGGCATCGAAAACGCGACACTTCCAGGCAATTCCGGCGTATCCCGCGTCCACGCGCGACATGGCTTTGATCCTGGACCTTGGCGTGCCGTCTGGCGACGTGCTCGATACCGCCAAGAAGGCTGGAGGCGCAAACCTCAAATCGGTATCGCTGTTCGATGTCTACACCGGCAAGCAGGTGCCGGAAGGCAAGAAGAGCCTGGCGCTAGGCTTTGTGTTCCAATCCAACGAGCGGACCCTTACAGAAACCGACGTCCAAGCCGACTGGGACGCTATCCTGGCGCGCCTGAAGGCCGACTACGGCGCCGTCCTGCGATGAACAGGGAGATCGAATCGCGCATCGAGGCCATGACGGAGACCCTGGCCAAGCTGCGCGACGCGATCTCGAAAGTCAATTCCGCCATCGACAGCCACAAAGACGCTCGGGAAGAACTCGTCAAGGAGCAGTGGCGCAAGAGCAAGATGCTGGCAACCCTTCAGCACACCGCCGAGGAATTCGACGAACTCACCAAAGAAATCGCTGACCTCCGGCAGGAGCGGGAGGAAGTTAGGCTTCGTCTGAGAACTCTACGAGGCCACGCCAGGGCGCTCGGCCAGGAGCTAAAACGATGAACGGCGACCGGAAGGAGGTTCGCCTCGCGGGCGTACCGCTAAAGGTGCCCCTGATTGAGAACGACGCAACGACCGACTCAATCGTCGCCCAGGTGAACGACCGATTCCGGCAGATAGAGGCGCAAGGGGGTAAGATCAACACCCAGGTCTACGCGCTGCTCAC
>JAIBAQ010000145.1 GCA_019695095.1 Candidatus Hydrogenedentota bacterium | reverse complement strand
CACCCGGCCAACCGCTGGACATACCGGCCTGCAATGCCCCAAAATCCCACGGATGACACGGCTGTCCAACGGGCGGCCGCTTTGGAAAGGAACAATGGGTCCGACAAATACCCGAAATCTCGCGCACATCCTGATACTCTGCCTTGCCGTGTTGACAATCCAGGCAGTGGCGCAAGACTTTCCCGCAATCAAGGCCAAGGCCGAACTCATTTCCGCAGAGGTTCACCCCGGCGCCATTCATGGCTGGCACAGCAACCGCCTCGTGATGGTCGCCGGAACCCTGTACGCCTGCGCGACACTGCCCAACCCCGACGGCGAAAGCCCCGACCAGCCGCACAAGAATCCGGGGGCCGTGTTCCGGCGCGAGCCCGACGGCAAATGGTCCACGGTAGGAACGACATCGTTCCCCCCCTACATCCTGATGGCCGATTCGCAGCAGCGCATGTGGATACTCGGCGCGTCGGCGTGGGATACGTTGCATGTTTTACGGACGCGATTGCCCAGGGACTTCGCGACCTTGGAAGAGGTGCACCAGGCAAAGAACGCCTACTTCGGGGCAAGCATCAGCCCGGAAGACAACGTACTCGTGCTCTGGGCGACGCAGCAGGAGCAGGCGGCGGGCAAAGCCAATTCGTTGACCGCGGATTTCTACGACGCCGCCCAGGACAAGTGGTACAAGAGCACCATTGCAACCCCGGAAGGCCGCTACGGCTACGAAGGGATTCTCCTGAACAAAGAGACCGCGCTCGCGGTGATCAACTCGTCGCTCTACGATCCGGAACATGCGGACAGCGCCGGCGGCAAGTACTCATGGCGCCACGCGCGCTTGGTTGCTTCCGACGACTTGCACAAGAAACGGTGGCGCAACAAACCCTGGCTGATGCCTGCCGACGGCCGCACGGTGTTGCAGGATCTCATTCTCGGCAACGACGGCAATGCCTATCTTTCGTATGCCCACGTGAGCGCGCCATCGCACATCGAGCTGTTGGCGGCGCTTCACACGCCGCACTATGTCGCGCGTATCGGCCACGATCTGCAGGTCACCGAATTCGAGACTGGACTGCGCGCTTCTGCAACACGCCTGCTTGTGGACGCGTCCGGCGAATGGTACCTACTCGGAAGGCCGGAGTCGGGCGGAGCGCTGCACCTGTGGGCGCTCGACGCCGCGAACGGTTTTGTGCCGGTTCGCGAATTTGTGATTGAAGGCTCCGACGTGCTGGAGGCGTATGTGGTTCATTCGCTGCGCCCGGAACGGTTTGGCGGGGAGTCCGACGGCGAGACGATCCATCTCCTGAGTACACGGCCTGCTCGCGATGCCGAAGGAAAAGATCTTGGCCGCGCGGAATTGTGGCACGTCTCCTTCAATTTGGCCGAGGCAAAAGCAAAGCAGTAACCGGGCAGTTCACCGTGCAGCAAGACAATGACACACGCCTTTCGTATCTGGATTTCCTCGTGGCGATCGCCGCCGGCGGAGCGGCGATGGCCATCTACCTGCGCACGCTTGCGCCAACTGTCTACGGAGAAGACGCCGGCGAGCTGATCGCCGCTGCGTATACCCTCGGCATCCCACATCCGACGGGGTATCCTCTCTGGTGTCTTATCGCGCACGCATTTACCAGGTTGCTCACGATTGGCGAGATCGCATGGCGCGTGAACCTAGTCTCTGCCGTATTCGGCGCGGCTGCCGTTGCAACTACGACGGTACTCATGCGTATCCTGGGCATTCGCCGGTGGGCGGCATTCGCGGGTGCGGTGGCCCTAGCATTCTCCCTGGAATTCTGGGAACAAAGCGTCATCGCCGAAGTCTACACACTCAATGCTTTCCTCACCGCGCTGTGCCTCATCTTCGCCGTGGTCTGGGGGCGGAACAGGCGCGCGTGGGCGCTGTGCGCGTTGGCGCTCTGTTTTGGGCTCGGGGCAGCCAATCATCAGGTCATCGTACTCATGGCGCCCGTGTTTGCCGCATACGTACTGATCGTGGGAGGCATCTCGCGGGACGCGATGAAGCGGTGCGCGCTTGCAGCGTCATTCACCGTGCTGGGCCTTGCCACGTACGCGTACCTGCCGATCCGCGCAAGGACGCATCCCCCCATGAACTGGGGCGATCCAGAAACCTTTCGCGGATTCTGGGACGTCATCACGCGCGCGCAGTTCCGGTTCATCATCACCGACAATCCCCGGTCGTTGGAGAAACTCGGTGAACAGTTCGCGGTGTTTGGACGCATCTACCTCGAGCAATTCACGCCGATTATCGGATGCTTGGCGCTAGTAGGTGTAGCCGTTTTTGCCCTGCGAAAACGGCCCGGTTGGCTGATGCTGCTGGGGCAATTCCTCGCGCTCGGAATCGGGTGTACCGTTATCCCCAACTTTGCGCTCGAGCGCAAAGACATCTGGCTCAACACGACCTATTGGATTCCCTGCTATCTCATTGCCGCGGTCTTTATCGCGGCCGCCCTCGATTCAGTTGCGGCACTTGCTAAGACGCGCATATGGCACGCCGCCACCGCCGCAATCCTGACGGTAGGCGCGTGCTGCGCGCCGCTGGCCGCTCACTACGCGGCGAACGACAAAAGCGATTTCATGCTCGCCCGCGATCACGCCGTGAACATTCTCAACACCATGGATCCCAACGCCGTCTATTTCGCCGACGGCGACCATATGATCTTCCCCGTGGCCTATCTGCAGATTGTAGAAGGCCTGCGAAGCGACGTGCTCATGGCCAATCTCTACGGGTATCCTACGGAAGAAGTCATGCGGCCGCTTCCGGAAGAACTGCGCAAGGGCATGGCGCGCATTCCAACGGAAGCCGACGAGCAGGTCGTTTTCGAGTGGTACCTTAACAACGTCGACCGCCCCGTCTACACCTCAATCAAACGCCGCGCAAGCGGCTGGGAAGCGAAACCGGCGGGCCTTCTGTACCGCATGGTGCGCAAGGGCGAACCGTACACGATGCGCGACGACTGGGGCCGCTACACGTGGCGAGGCATCGACACCGGACGTTTCCCGGGCGACTGGACCTCCGAACAAATCCATTTCGACTATTACATGGCGCTTGGACGAATCGCGTGCGCCAACAACGACGCCGCGCGCGCGCAATGGGCCTATACGCATGCCGCCGAATGGGCTCGCGAAAGCAAAGACCTTCTCAACAACCTCGCGTGTGCCGCCGCCGAATGCGCGTTGGACACCGATGCCTTTGCATGGTTTGAAGAAGCGTTGCGTATCGATCCCCGTTACGATTTGGTGCGCATGAACCTCGTCCGCTTGTGCGTAAAGCGCGGACGCAACGATCGCGCGCTTCAACTGCTCGACGAAGCGCTGACCTTGAATCCCGGCGACCAAACGGCTTTGGAGATGAAGACGCGCGTACAGGAATTCCTGTCGCGCAATCCAACCGCGCCCTGACCTGTTCTCCCGCCCGGTCTGTCCGATCCAATCCCCAAATGACCGAGGACCCCCGGGGGGAACGGGAGTCCTCGACCTGTGGGTTGGGGGAACAATGGGCGCACATGCGCCCTGAGGGGAGTAGCGAGTCTTAAACGGCCGCGAGCGCGGGTCGCGCGGAAGGCCGCTGCAGAAAACTCTCGATGCTGGCGCGCTCGTCATCGTTCAAATCAACGAAGCGCACGCCAAAATGATTCAGGCGATTCGGCATCGGGGCTGCCCAGCACACCGCGCCCTTGCACTCGACCGTCGGATGCGACGGTCCAAGCTGAAGACGCACGAGAACGCGCTCACCGATCTCAATCGGCCGGATGCTGCTGAACTGGGCCCCTTCCGGAGCCAAATCCACCGACACCATGCCGCGCGTCGCGTCATCGCCGTTGAATTGCAGCCACGCGCACACGCCGACTTTTCGCCGTGTATGCCGCCGCTGCTCTGTTTGCCTGTGTTTGTCCATATATACAACTTCGGCGTGTGCGCCGGAGTCCCCGAAATCAACGATCACAAATGGCCTCATAAAAATTCGTCTACTGGACTCGCTACGAATGGATGCCGCAACTCGATGCAATCGTTGCTGCTCCACTCGCACGTAGTCCTCCTCCAATTACCTACTTACCGTTTATGCCTGAAGCGCTCTGTATCAACACCAGAATGCCGATAGTGAAAGCGCTTTAATCCCTGCGCCGGGTCAAGAGTTGCATCGGTTGCCTTGCGTGCAGTTCGCCCGTCAATAGGACGGGTGAAGTGTAAGAAAGGTTTACAGCCCGGACAGATTAGCTTAGGTACTGAACACGAATCCGGTCGAAAAAGTTCCCGGATTCGAGTGGGAATTGAACACCCTGCTACCCATTCTGGGGATTATGCGCACTTTTGACAAATGCTCCAAAACACGGCCAAGTACTGTCCGCAAACGACTTACGCCATGCCATGCGCCTTTGCGGCGATTTCTGCTCCGTCTGACAATAAAGTGTCCCAGAAAATGCTGTAGGCGGCGAGGTTCGCCGCCTACAAGACAATACTGCGATTCGAAATGACTACAACGCCCAGGCTTCGTCCTCGGCTTCGACGATCTTCTCCTGGTCCTTGATGAAGTACGTAGGATCGTCAATGCGCTCCATGTCCGTGATGGGAGTTGCCTCATCCATCCCGAAGAGGTTCGCGTAGTCGCCGTGGAAACCGTCGCAGATGTTGCGCGCCGCGCACTGCTCGCATCCGGAGTGGTACTGATACCCCGCATCGTGTTTCGCGCGGATGATCGCCTCTTCACGGTACATCGCTTCTTTGCCTCGGACCGCTTGTTCAATGCGCGCCAAGACATGCTGTCCGCCGAAGCCGATTCGCGCGATGACCGGACGTCGCGCGGCCCAATCCCGCACCGCATGGGCGGAGAGCATGATGCGACGATCCTTGGGGCCCATGCGGAACGCAGGAACGAGCCCGCCTTCTTTCATGCGCTGAGGCTGTTGGCCAGTCCACATCCAGCTTTGATAGTCCCACTCGTGGTGATCGTACGAAAGCTGCTGAAAGTTGTAGAAGTTTTTGCGGTGGCGCTTCTCAGCCACGCACAAAGGTAGATAACGCACGTTGCACTCGATACCTGCCGCTTCCAGCATGTCCATGGCTTGGGTCAAATGCGGTTTGATGTCCGAGTACCGGGCCACGTTGTCGTGTGTACGGATACCGGTCTCCTGATCTTCAAACGGATTGAACGCAAGGTAGTTGACCGCGTTCGCGCCATAATCGATAGCCTTTTGGGCAATCTGCGGAAGAATAGGTACGACGGGTTTGGACATCGTGCAGTTGAAGCGAAACGGTATCCCCAGTTCCTTCATGCGGCCGATGGCCGTCGTAATCTTCTCGTATGCACCCTTCTTGCAGACGACTTCGTCGTGGATGTCGCCGATGCCGTGGAGACTGCACAAAAAATCGCGAATGCCCGCATCCCGGAACTTCTCGAGATTTCCGGGTTTCGCGAGATGCAACCCGTTCGTGATAAGTGTCGGAATGAGGCCGATCTTGCGGCAGTGCGCGATCAGGTCGAGGATATGCGGATAGATGGTCGGCTCGCCGCCCTGGATATCGATGGACGTGCACCCGTAGAACTCCCTGAGGATGGTGCACATGGCTTTCGCCTTCTCGTATTCCATGAACGGATGCTCGGGATGGTGGGCATTGTCGATGCGGTTGAGGAAATAGCAGAAATAGCACCGCAGGTTACAGGTTTGGCCGAGCCACATGACCGCGCGCTTCGTTAAGACCCGCTTCTTGGTCTTCTTGTACTGCTTCTTCTGGCCATTACCGTTTGAGGAATGCTTCTCCTCGGACAAGGTCTGCTCCGCAGGCGCAATTTCCGTCGACATCTTCTCGCCTCCCTGAATACATCGCATGTCATTATAAATGAAAGACTTAGATTGTGGCACGTCCAAGGTCCAAGAAGACAACCAAGACCCGCTTAGTTAACACATTACCCGGACATGCTGTTCCTGATAGACAGGAATGTTACATTGGCTGGAGCCCGCCCAACTATCGACACACGGGCTTGTTTTGGCGACTCGCTAGAGCAAACAAGACCATTCAGCCACGTTCAAGGGTAGCAGACATAGTGGAAAAAGGCAAGGAATCGGCCCGCGTTCCAATTCGCTTCACCGAAGTCAGTGGCCTGCGCAAAGTGCTTACTTGTAAGAAGTTGAGATCGTGCCAGCTGGACTTCCTCTGAACACCCGCATCCGAATAGAGCAGAAATGGTCGTAGCTGTCAGCCCGGTCACCGGAAGCTGAGCCTTGAAGATGCATGCGCTCACGAGATAGTTCGGACAACTTAGGCCATTTAATCGCGGAATACCGGCCTTTCTCCCGTTTGGAGCAAAGCGCCCTCACTCTGTTGACTCATGCGACTCCATGGCGACCGTTGTCGCAGTATTCCAGTTCGACCACGACAAGTATTAGTCCGCAATTTGCACCGGCGCGATTGAGCGCCGAAGCAAATTGCTCACGTGCAAGATTTGGAGATTATGCCGTGAGAAATACAGGTTAGAAGTAACCTTCTGTCTCTTGATTCATTGGAATCGATGCGGCAAATTATCCCATGACAAATCGCTCGACAACATCAAACCATGCGATTCGGGAAGCTCCTGCCAAAAAGAACGATTCATTGAGGGCAAGTGAAGGATTGTTGCTGTGCAGATCAATAAGAATCGAACAGGCATATTTGCCTACTTGGTTCGATGCCTGGGACTTGTCCTGGTTCCGAACGTGTATTATCTTCTCACGAACTACAAGCTGGCTTTTCTACTGATTCCTGTCCTTTTGATTTCGAGCCCCCTCTTCGCGCTCGTTTCCGCGCTGTGTGCGGTGCTGCTCATTCTCCTATCGGCTTTCGTGCCGGTGCCGACGCTGGTTGCGGTTGTGATATTGGCACAGACGGGTATTGCGGTTCTGTTGAGCTTCAGTTCACGCTTCGTTTCGGTAAACGATCAAGGGAGTATCGCCTCCGGCTTCGGATTGAAGAATAGTGCGGTGCTTCGCGCTGCAATTGCGGCGTGTTTGTGCATAGACTTGTTTCTCTCGCTCTTTCGCTCAGTAGATCTTGTTTTTCTGGCGTGCGTGGTGATTCAGACGGCTTGTGTGGCCGGATCGTTATGGCGGCTGCCTGGTCCCCGAAGCAGAATCGATGCGGCAGGCCTGCTAACGGCCTTGGTTTCCACAACCCTCTCGCTGGTGATTCTGGAAGTTGGATCTTGGTACGTCGCCCCTGCCGTGAATGTGCCGTCCAATTGTTTTGAGCCGACACCGGACTATGTTTATACGTTGAGGCCCGGCAGCAGAGGTTCCATCGCGCTTACCGATGACAGCGGCAAGACCGTGATGACTCACTTCAACATATCGGAGCAAGGCCTCCGTGAAGACCGCGTCTACGGACCGAAGGCGCCCGATGAGTTTCGTATCGTCGTTTTGGGTGACTCGTTCACGATGGGTCATGGTTTGACGATGGACCAGACCTATGGTCGAGTCTTGGAGAAGTACTTGACTGGGGTCTATCCGGGCAAGAGAATCGTCGTCATCAACATGGGCGTGTGGGGGTATGCCCCTTGGCAAGAAATCGGTTTTCTTGAAAAGCGAGGATTCAAGCTGGAGCCGGATCTGGTTATCTGGCAGATATTTCCGCCCAATGACATCTCAGGCACTTACTCACGCGTGAACAAGTTACTGCGTGCCTTCGGTCCGTATTGGGAGCGCCGCTACTTCCTGTTTCGCAAGCAAAACGAGTTCCCTGTACGTGCGGAGCGGTGGCTTCAATCCCATTTGAATGTGTACGCATTGATTGCTTCGATCAGCAATGGCGAAGGTCCGGTAATGTCATGGCTTGCAGACTTCCGCTTTCTTCCCAAATACGAGTATCCGGAGCTTGTGCCCCAAACGAATCGGCACAACTTGCGCGAGCCTTGCCTGGCGACGTGGTACCCTGAGCTTACGGAAGCGTTCGAGATGATGTGCGCGGATATTCGCGCATTGAAGGCCGAATGTGACCGTCGAGGCATTGACCTCATCGCATTTGCGAATTCCGACAACATATCGTTGTTTCCGGATGCATGGGATGAAATGGCCAAGAGAGGTGATGGGTCACTCTACGAAGTAAACAAGGATATTCGTCTCACGCAGGAGTGTTTCGAATCGGCGGGCATTCCTTACGTGGATATAACGGCTAAGATGATGCCGTTGCCAAATGAGGTGAAGTCGAGAATCTTCTTTCTCAATGATGGGCACTTCACGCCTACAGGCGCGCACGAAGTCGCTTCCCTGCTGGCGGAATATCTGAAGAACGAGTACTTTCCTGGCAAGTTGAAATAGCCCGAATTGTATGTGGGCGCATTCTGTGGTTATTCGCCGGTACCAAGGACTGGCGGAACTATGCCCTCAGCGCCCACTCCCGGTCTTTCGGCTCGACCACTTTTTCCTGGTGCCGAATGTAGTGAAGGGGACTGGTCGCGACCTCTTGTTCGAGAATGGGAGTGGCCTCGGATGTCCCAAACAACCGCGCGAAGTCTCCGTGAAATCCATCGCATATTTCGCGGGCAGCACACTGGTTGCACCCGGCATCGTGCTTGTAGTGCAACTCGCGCGATGCCCGCTTGCGAGCTTTCTCGCGATAGAGCGCGTCCTTCCGCGAATAGACTGGGCCAAACGCCCGACAATATGCTGCACACCGAATCGGAAGCGCCAGCGCCACGGACGCCGATAGTAGTTGTCCCGAATCAATTCGACATCGCCGCGAAACATCCCGGCGAACTCTTCTTCAATCCCGGTTCCGAAGACGCCGAAGTGATGGACCTCGCCCGTGCGAAAGGCATCAACGTCGTCAACGCGTGCAGCATCGTCAACATCGGCCTGCGCCCGGAGATGTATCCCGACGAGTAACGCTATCTTTCGATCGTAATTGTTACGGGGCCGTAGAGTCCCGAAGGGACCAGTTTCTGCCCCGGCTTTAGCGCGGCGATGGTTTCTTGAAGCGAAGTCCACGTGAGGCGTTGCTCTTCGGGAAGATCCAGATCACCTAGGATTCGGTTGGCCCAGACGTTTGTGATGTCGATCTCCAGTTTGTTGCCCGTCGGCTTCAGCAATTCCGTGATGTCCACTCTCCATGGTGGGCACCACAACACGCCAAGGTCTTTTCCGTTGAGCCGGATTTCCGCGACACTGCGCAGTGCGCCGAGATCCAAGTAGACTGGGCCGTCGGATGTACAAATTTCATTATCCGCGTCGAAGGTCTTCACGTACGTAGCGCGACCGGAGTAGTTGCGGATGCCGGGCTCTGCGCGCGCCGTCCAATCCTCCAACGTGTCGAATGTGACTGCATCAGGGCCTCCCCATCGGGGATTGAAGTGAACTTCCCAAGGCCCTTTTAGCTCAACGGCGATTTTGTCGTCGTGTGCCTCGGGATTGGTGTGCGGCTTGGTTGGGTCAATTGGCCGACGGAACACCACAAAGCAACTGCCCGAGGGCGGCAAGGCGAGCGGAACTAACGTGCGGTTGTCTTCAACGCGGAAGCTGGTAATGTCTCGCTGTGTGCCGCTCACCGGATCCCATAGCTCCGGTTGTTTACCGCTCACGCGAAATGAGACATCAACAGCAACCGTGTCTTTAGCGCGTTCGTCGATGGCGAAAGAATCGTAGCGCCGTTCCCAGATTTCGAGCGAGACACCGTGGTCGATGATGTTGCTCTGGTTGGTGAGGAAGTAGAGGTCCGCTTCGTCTGTAAAACGGTGAATCCATTCGATCGGCGCGGCGGAAGGTGTGATTTCGACGTCGGGCGCAACCTTCATCGATCGCAGCACGTCGCCGACCGGCGTTCCCCAAATGACGCGGCCTTTACCAAACGTATGCTGCGTAACGTTTGCGCCATCGATGTCTCCCCACAGATCGTCGGCCATCATCCGCACGACATCGTCGCAACGGGGATAGTCCGTGAGGCTGGGCGACTCCATGGGCTTGGGGCCGATGACCGTTGCACCTGCCTTGACAAGTTCGCGCACTTTCGCGAGTAAATCCGGTGTCATGCGGCGGTCATCTTTCAGCACAAGCACGCGGTAGCCCATGCCCGACGGAAGCTCAACGCGTCCGTTGTTCACGCGCACGCGATTCTTGAGCGTTTCGGCGTCGCAGGCATCGTAGCTGTAGCCGTCCGGCAACGCGGGCGCGATGAGCGGTTTCGCAGGCAACGTGTTGGGCGCGCCTTCTCCGTAGAAATACAACACGTCGGCGACGTATCGCCCTTGCTGCAGCATGAACTCGCAACGGCGCAGGTAGTCGATGTACGCCGTCATGGGGCGGCCGCTCCACGTGTTCATGCGGCTGAAATTGACGCCAAAGGGCCCCATGGTCATGCCGGGTGCGCGGTCGAGCCAGGGATGATGCGCCCACGTGTGGAAGACAAGCCGGTTGATGCCCATCGAGAACGCGAGGTCGCCGATTCCTTTGAGGCCATACGGATCGGTCATCCAATGATCGAAGGTCGTGAACGCTTCCGCCGCCGCGATAGGCCTGTCGTAGATGTGCGCACCGGAAGCCGTCTCGCGCGTATCCCACCGCGCCCAATTGTCGCCGTACACGCAATTGGGCATCTGGAACTCGCCCATAGGTAAATCGCAGCGGCCCTTTATCTGCAGTTGATCCGCAGTCGTCTGCACCATGACGCCCGCGATTTCACCTTGAAAACGTAGCCCGCGTTCGTGGCACAGGTCGTTGAGCTTTCCGAAGTAGTTGTCGCTCAGTAGATCGGCGAGCGTTCGCCGCACGTCCCACAAGAAACGGTCCGATACGGTGGGACTATCCACGACGCGGCCACCACCGTGCACGAGCAAGTAAGGCGTGGGATCGTAGCCACGGCGCGCGCGAAACTCATCAATGAACTTCGGCGTGAAATTCTCGTCTCCCGCTTCCCACGAATCGACGTGGATGGCGTTGAGGCCATCGCCGATGTAGTCTTTGAGTTCATCGGAGACACGGCCCGCGTAGTGGTTGAAGTGATAGGCGACGGCGTCGGGGTCGAGTTTGTTGCACTCAAGTCCTGCAAACTCACGCGCGCACGGAGCGTTTAGACGTCCAATCGGGGCGCACCCAAAGCGGACAACCATCCAATCGCCTTTGGGCGCGATCCAATCGAGGGTGCCGTCGTTGCGCAGGTGGTCCGTAAGGTTCACCACATCGCGCGCATGGATGGTGGTCTTCGCCCATTCGGGCGTTGCTGGGCCGACGCGGTCTTCCGCGACCTTGATGTCTTCCCATACACCATGAAACGACGCCTTGGGCTGGTAGTCCTGCACGAGGGCATCGCCGGAAAGTTCTATATCAACCAAGGAGCCTCCGCCGGGGTAGGAGACGCGAAAGTAGCGCGCAGACGTTTCTGGTACAGGCAAGGTTTGCGGATAGTTCCATTGACGCGGCGCGGGGAGTTGCGCAATCGTGCGCCACGTCGCCGCGTCGTCACTGGCCTCCAATTGGCATGCTCCGCCGAGGTATTCCACACCGCGCACCGTCACCGGTTCGCCGAAATCGAATTGGACGTAACCGTTCTCCTTCACGTCGACAGTCGTGTTGCCGTCGGCATCCACCGCGTGCGCCGGTGTCGCGTCTGCTTCGCTGCACGAAAGCTTCGGCGGCCACAACGCCGCCGTGCGCGCGGCAGATGGATCAAGCCGATACGCCACGACCGCGACATCGCGATAATAGCGCTCCTCCGGCGGGGCAGACTCGCGAATATGCGGACGCGCAAACGTGAGGTTCTGATAGTTCGCGTAATCGCACGGCGGCGTGGGCAACGGCTCCGCGACTCGCCCCGGACCTTTAACGTATTTCTCGCTCCACGCGATGCGCATCATCGATTTGTCGGGAGTGATCCACGGTCCGCCCGAGGTCGTCCAACCGGTGCAATTCATCAACGACAGTTCCATGCCGAGGCGCTTGCACTCGGAGACGGCATGGCGCAGCATCTCGAACCATTCCGGCGTGAGAATGCGCACGGGCTTATCGACGTAGACGGGGACGGATTCGGTGACCTTCCCTTCAACGATGAAGAGAAACACGCCGCCGATACCCGCGTCGTGCATCGCCTGCAGATCGGCGGTGATGCCTTCCTTCGTGACGTTGCCGTTCATCCAATGCCAGAAGGTGTGCGGTTTGGATACGTCCGGCGGATTGGCGAAACCGTCGGCGAAGTCTTCGGCACCCGTCGAGGCGAGGCCAAATGCCGCGCACAATGCCAACACCCAAACCAGTCGCCGCATGATAATCCCCCCCTCGCGCTGAAAAATTCCGCGGATTGTCGACGCGTACGTTGGCATGATTGACGAAACGCGGGAAGACTTGCAACGAAACGGACCGGAGAAGCGCGACATGCAAATCGGTTGTGCAGTCGGCAGAACTTCGGGGTATGCTTAGAGGATCGTTTCCTGTTGGGTGGATTGAAGCACGGATTCGAGCACGGGGGGAGTCCAAATGGCTGGCTGTCCCTGTCTAATTCGAAAGGACAGCATCATGTGGACCGCCTTGCGCTTTGTGGCCATCATCGCGTGCGCGACGACAGCGAGTTTTGCCGCCGATGGCGGGCGTGTGTTGACGGACGCCGATTTGGCGTCGGGGCAGACACCGCAAATTGGTGACACGGTTATCCTCAGTGACTTTGCGCGATGTTATCCGCACGCAGCCGTTGGGCAGGAGAACGTGAAGGGAAAATGGTGGTTGCGCCCATATAAGACCTCCGGCGGCGCAGACGGCACGGCGCTGTGCGTCGAAGCGCGCGACAAGGACAAACCCGAAACGTGCATCGCGCCTGCTCTCACCTACCCCGTCTCGTTGGAAGGCGTGTACGACATCTGGGTGTGCACCTATCGCCCCGACTACGGCGGCGGCATCGACATCAAGCTCACGCGCGATAAGGTCTACGGCACCATCGACCCGTGGGAACATGCGATCGATGCGTGGCCGTTAAAGCCCGGCAACGCGGGCAAGTTGGTGGAAGTCTTCTGGAAGACCGCGGAACTCGCGGGCCAGAACATCCAGCTTCGCCAGCCGCACGGCACGTATCAGAGTCTTTGGTGGGGCGTGTGCAACGCGCACGTCACGGCCATCAAACTCATCCGCCGCGACCCCGCCGAAGCGCAGCAGGCGGCGCAGGCCAAGGCCGCCGCGCCGGGACGCAAAGGCGTTATCATCGATCGCGACGGCATGTCCTTCGTCTGGATGTGGGGCACAGAAGATTTCGACTGTATCCTCCAGCAAATCGAGCAATTCCAGTACGGCAACGTGGAAGCATTGAACTGGTGCGAGGGCTCGACCTTCGCCACCAACTTCCCCCATCCCATGTCAACAGGGTTCACGGGCCAAGGCCCAAGCGGCGGACGGCTCGGCGACTTTCGTTGCGATCGCGTCGACAAGAGCTTCCAGATGCGCGGCATCGACGTCCTGCAAGGGCTCGTCGACCGCTGCCACGAAATCGGCATCAAAATCTACGTGTCGCAACGCACCAGCGAAGGCGGCAGCACGGACCAGTCACGCGCACATCCCGAATGGTTCCTCAAGACCGGGCTCGGCAAAGGCTGGTCGCCAAATTGGGCGCTGCCCGAGGTGCGCACGTTCCTCCGCGACTTCATGCTCTATACAGCGCAGAACTACGACATCGACGGCCTTACCATCGACTTCTCGCGCTGCCGCTACAACTTTGAGGCAGGCGAAGAGAAACCCGAGTACATGACCGCTTACCTGCGCGAACTACGCGCGGGACTCGACCGCATCGGCGAACAGCGCGGCAAACACCTCGCGCTCAATGCGTCCGTTGCAGGACGCACATGGTACGAAGGCCGCACGCCCGAACAACAAGGCCTCGACGTCGCGACGTGGGTGCACGAATCCCTGATCGACTGCTTCATGCCGGAGGGAAGCGAAATCGGCCGGTATCTCGAATTGTGCAAAGGCACGAAGACTCGCTGCTACCCGCGCTACTGCAACTGGATGGATTTCGAAGGCAATTCGCTGATGGCCAACCTCCACGATCCCACGCCCGAAGAAGACAAGGCCGACCGCTCCCCCCTGTTTCAATACGGCCCGCAACAAATCGCCGAAGGCGTTGCGAAATGGTATCAGGCCGGGGCCGACGGCGTATTTCTCTTCAACCAATCCGACGCGTGGACGAGCCTTCGCAACCTGCCGTATCCGGAGTTGTTGCAGAAGGAGGTCGCGGCCGGCAAGCCCGACAACCTGCGCGAAGGAAAGGAAATCACGTGGGCGCAGTGAGTGTAACGGAAGAGAAGGGCAAGCAAGCGCGCAGGCTGAGAATGGCGGTATTGGCCGCCGTTACGCTATCGCACGTGTTGTCTGCATTCGCGCAATCGAATGAGGCCGCTCCTACCGCGAAGTTGGCGTTGGATTTAGATCGTGGCATCTGTATTGACCGCCAATTCCGCGCCATTCCGCCGGAGGACATCATGCGGTTCACGCGCGAAGATATCCGATTGATCAAGTCGATGGGCTTCACGTTTGTGAAGGTGCTGGTCAACCCGGAACCTCTGACGCTGGAAGGTCATCTCGATCCAGCGAAAACCTGGTACTTACGCGAGATGGTGGAGTGCGTCGTGGGCGAGAATCTGCCCGTGGTCGTGTGCATTCACCCGGAGTGGGAGTACAAGAAAGGCTTCCTGTCCGATCCCGATCGCTTCGCGCAGTTCCTCGTCTTTCTGGAGGATACTGCGCGGTTTCTTGCCGCGAACTGGGGACCGAAGCAACTCGCGCTGCAATTGCTGACGGAACCGGTGACAAGCGGTATCGATTGGAATGAGTTGTTGCCGCGATTGTGGCAGGTGGCGCGAAAGGCAATGCCGGAACACACGCTGATCCTCGCGGGGGATCAGGTAGGGAAGATTGACGGTCTTGTCGGCACACAGCCCGTGGACGATGCGAACGTGATGTACAGCTTCACGTATTACGATCCGTTTGTATTGACGCTGCAGGGCGGCGATTGGCTCACGCCCAAGCTGTGGTCGTACCTCGGCGGAGTGCCGTATCCGTCGAGTCCGGAGATCATCGCCGCGCACAAGCAAGCCATCCTCGGCAAGATCCCCGCGGACCCGCCCGATTGGCGGCCCGCCGCGGAAGGCATGCTCAGCGAGTATGGCGAAGCGCGCTGGAACAGAGAGAAGATTGCGGCCTATGTGCAGAAGCTGGCGGATTGGAACACGGCGCATGGTGGCGGACTCAGGATTTGGTGCGCGGAATTTGGGTGCTATCAACGGACGATTGCGCCGGATGATCGCGCGCGGTTCATTCGGGATGTGCGCGAGGCCTTTGAGGAACGCGGCATCGGGTGGGCGTACTGGTCCTACAACGAGGTCTTTACCATCATGGAGCCCGGCGGCACACCGTTCGGCCCTGCAAAAGACCAAACGCCCGATGCAAAAATGCTGGATGCCTTGTTTGGCAAATAGCGCGGCGGTCGACGTGCGATGCCTAGGGCATTTCCTTCACAAGGCGGATGAATTCAGGCGGGTTGATAAACTGCTGGCCGTCGCCGTTAACATACGCGGAGCGATAGAGAAGGTCGTGCATTTGGGCAGGGGTTAGGTCGGGGCGCAGTTGCCAGCCGAGTGCGAGCACGCCCGCACAATACGGGATGGCCCAACTGAGACCGCCGCGCCCGCAGTATTGGTAGGCGCATTCGCCTT